>WQZL01000033.1 GCA_009780755.1 Promicromonosporaceae bacterium
ACGGCCAGGTAGTGGTTGGGGTTCATTAGGCCCGCATCGGGGGTGACGATGCCGTGGCGGTCGGCGTCGGCGTCGTTACCGGTGGCCACGTCAAAGGCAGCGGCGGCCCCACCTGTCGGAACCATCTTCGCCACGAGCGAGGCCATCGCGTACGGCGAAGAACAGTCCATGCGAATCTTGCCGTCCCAGTCGAGGGTCATGAACGCCCACCGCGGATCGGCTTCCTGGTTCACTACGGTCAGGTCTAGGCCGTGACGGTCGGCGATGGCGCCCCAGTAGTTCACGGAGGCGCCGCCGAGCGGGTCGGCGCCTATGCGCACGCCCGCGCCACGAATGGCCACCAGGTCGAGCACGTTTGGCAGGTCATCAACGTAGGACAGCAGGAAGTCGTGGCGGCGGGTGGTCTCGGCAGCGAGCGCCCGGTTCAGTGACCAGCGCGGAACGGCGGCGATGCCGCTGCGGATGATCTCGTTGGCTCGGGCCGCGATCCAGGAGGTGGCGTCGGAGTCGGCGGGGCCGCCGTGCGGCGGGTTGTATTTGAAGCCGCCGTCGCGGGGCGGGTTGTGCGAGGGAGTCACCACGATGCCGTCGGCCAGGCCGGGACCGGATGTGCGCACACCATCGCCGCTCACCGCCCCGTTATGCCGCAGGATCGACTGCGAAATGGCCGGGGTGGGTGTGTAGGAGTTGGCGGCATCGATCATCACGGTGACGTCGTTTGCGGCCAGCACCTCCAGAGCGGTTTGCCAGGCGGGTAGCGACAGAGCGTGTGTGTCGCGGCCGATAAACAGCGGCCCGTCCGTGCCCTGGGAGCGACGATATTCGACGATGGCCTGCGTGATTGCGACGATATGCGTCTCATTGAAGGCGTAATCCAACGCGGAACCGCGGTGGCCCGATGTGCCGAACACGACGGCCTGGGCCGGGTCGGAAACGTCCGGCACCAGGTCGTAGTAGGCGCCGGTCAGGGCGTCAACGTCGATGAGGTCTTCAGGGAGGGCTACTGTGCCGGCGCGGGGATGCATGGGGAAGATTCTGCCACTGCCCGCTACGGTTAGCGCGTGCGGATTGATGTTTGGTTGTGGGCGGTGCGGCTGTTTAAGTCACGCTCGGCCTCAGCGACGGCGCTACGGGCCGGGCGAGTGCGCGTAGATGGCGTGGTGGTAAAGGCGTCGTACCAGGTAAAGCCCGGCGACCGGGTGACCTGGCGGGAGCCGTTGCGCGAGCGCGACGTGGAGGTGGTGGAGTTGGTACCCAAGCGCGTCGGCGCGCCGCTGGCGGTCAAGGCGTACCTCGATCACAGTCCACCGCTGCCAACCCGCGAGGCGCAACTGGAGGTCGGCGTTCGCGACCGGGGTACGGGACGTCCCACCAAGCGTCAGCGCCGCGAGATCAGCCGCCTGCGCGGAAGATGAGTTCTCCCTTTCGGTGACGCAAGGAAGTGTCATTTTGCGCGAGCGTCAGCAAGTCGGCAGAGCCTAGACCCGATAGGAACCGTTAATTCTGGGTTCAGCGACTTAGCTCCTTCGTCGCTTCGCGCAGGATGACGCAGGGGTACCACTCTGGTGTACTTTCTCCGACCTGCTCAACCGCCGACGCTCGCTATAGGTACTGACCCGGGGCGTCGGTGGACTGGTCACCATCGGCTCTGCGACCGGGGATACCACCGGGGATGCCATCGCCGCCCATAGCGATCATCACGCCCGGCGGCAGACCCTTGCCGCCACCCATCGCCTGCTGGGCGGCCGCCGCGACCTGTTGGGCGACCATCGCCACCTGGAAACCGTTGAACAGACCCTCTAGCCAACCAACTAGCTGCGCCAGGACTATCCGCAGTTCCGTCTCCGGCAGCGGCGGCGCATCATCGGCCAGCGGCATGATGAGCAGGTCGAGTTCCTCAACGAGTTCGGAGGCAAGGCCGTCGGTCAACTCCCGGTAGGCGCGTTTGTGTATCTCGGTGAGTCGCCAGCGAGCGCCATCGTTGAGGGGTATGTCGCGCAGTTCATCCATCAGCCGCTTGACCATCCCGGCCACGCGCAGCACCTTCGTGGGCTTCTCGATGGCGGAATCCTCCTCCGCGCAGCTCCCGTCGCACTCGGTGGGTGCGGCGGCATCTTGGGGGGCGGTGTCATCCTCCGCGCAGGATGATGCGGGAGATGGCTCGTCATCCGCGAGATGAGGTTGGGGGGTTTCATCGCGCGCAAGATCGTTGGGGGTGGGGGCTTCGACAGGCGGGGCCGCCGAGTGCTGGGGATTGGGCTGGTCGCCCGGTTCCGAGGTTGACTCGGGGTTCACCTCTAGGTCTGCTTCATCGTGTCGTGTCTGCTCGTCGCTCATGAAGCCATTGTCCCCTACTAGACTAGCCTTCGCGTCACAGACCCTAGATCTACGGATTAAGGGTCTGCGAGCGCAGGGGAAGGTTGCCAGAGCGGCCGAATGGGACGGTCTTGAAAACCGTTGTGGGGAAACTCACCAAGGGTTCGAATCCCTTACCTTCCGCGAGAGCGAGCGTGCGAAAGCTTGCTTTCGACACGCGAGCTGAGCGGAAGGTTGAGCCGCGCAGCGGCGAACACCTGAAGCGCAGCCGGGCGAGGGGAATCGCCGTGTTCCAGGGTTAACAATTGTCGCTGGCTCTAGGTTCTACGGCTCACTTCGCTCGCGCAACATGACGGGATTCCGATGGGCGCTCGCGTGCGGGCAGGGTTGGTGCGTATTGTTGATAGATGCCCACTTTCGATCCAGGCGCTGCCGAGGCGTTCGATGTGCAGGCGGCCATCGAGACCGTCTGGCTGGTCGGTGATCTGTTGCGTTGGTGTCGGGCAAGCTCCCCGGCCTTAGATCGGCTGGGTGAACTAACTCTCAAGGATCAACGCCTGCTGGCCGAGTTCTTAGGCGGGGACAACCAGGTACTTCTCGCGTTGCGGCTGGCAGAAACGGCGGGTTTGATCGTCCCCGATAATGAGGTGATGGAGGCTCCGGGTATCGGGCGTCCCGACTCCCCCGCCCCGCACCTGCGGCTGACCGCGCAGGCAGCTAACTGGCAGGCTGCCGATCTGGCCGACCGTTGGGCGTGGCTCACCACCGGGCCGGACGCTCGCGATGAGGCCGCGAGGCGACTTCGCGAGATGCTGCCCAGCCCGGCATCCGAAATCATCTTGCAGGGCGATCTCACCGGGGTCATCCCCGGTCTGCCCTCGGCAGCGCTGTCCGCGCTGATCGAGCAGACAGCCGAGTTGGAGTCACGCGGCGCGGCCACCACCGTACGGTTCACGGCTGCATCCGTTCGCCGGGCACTCACCGGTGGCATGACGGCTGATGATCTGCTAGCCGATCTCACCGCGCTCAGTCCAGTGCCGGTACCGCAGCCGTTGACGTACCTGGTGCGCGATGAGGCGCGGAAAATGGGGGATGCGGCTTCGCTTCTACCTGCACCCCACAAATCTCCTAGTTTCGCCCAAGATGGGGTGACCGTGGTTGAACCTGTCGAAGCCCCTGGGTTAAGCCCTGCGTTCCGCGTCATGTTGCGTGAGGCCATGCGAGAGGGCACCGATGTGTGGCTGACCGTCACCGGCCACGCCCCGCGTCGCGTCACGCCGCTGCGCTACGCCGCCGGACGCCTGCGCGTCCTCGACCCCGAACGCGAGGTGGAACTTACGGTTTCGGCTCGCGGCATTGCCCGATTGGAGCCTATCGATGCCTGATTCGACGATGCCTGGCCCACTCATCGTACAAAGCGATAAGACGCTGCTGCTTGAAGTCGATCATCTGCTGGCCGAAGAGGCGCGGCACGCGATCGCGCCGTTTGCGGAGCTGGAGCGCGCCCCGGAACATATTCACACATACCGGCTGACCAACCTGGGTTTGTGGAATGCGCGCGCCGCCGGACATACGGCCGCCGAGGTGATCGAGACGCTGACTCGATTCTCCCGCTATCCAGTACCGTCCGCACTACTGGTCGATCTTGCCGGAACGATGGACCGCTACGGTCGCCTCACCCTGCGCGAAGACGACGGGCACGGACTGATCCTTGAATCCACCGACCGGGCGGTTATGGCCGAGGTGCTGCGTTCCAAGCGCACCTCCGGGCTGATCGACGCCCGCCTGGACGATTTTGCCGCCGCCATCCATCCCGCCCAGCGCGGCGCGATCAAGCAGGCACTCATCAAGCTTGGCTGGCCCGTTGACGATCAGGCCGGATTCGTTGAGGGCACCGCACACCCCATCGCGCTCACCGAAACGGCCCCGCCTCGCGGCGAGGGGGCGTCAACGCTGCCCTCGGCTGAGCCTACCGATGCCAGGGTTCCCTGGACTCTGCGCGAATACCAGCGGCAGGCGGCCGAGGCGTTCTGGTTCGGTGGCTCCGGCGTGGTGGTGCTGCCGTGCGGTGCGGGCAAGACCATCGTCGGGGCGGCCGCAATGGCCCTGGCCCAGACGACGACGCTGATCTTGGTCACCAACACGGTAGCGGCGCGGCAGTGGCGCGACGAGTTGCTGCGATTTACCACGTTGAACCCCGACGAAATCGGCGAATATTCCGGCGCAACCAAGGAGATCAGGCCCATCACCATCGCCACGTACCAGGTGATGACCACCCGACGCGGTGGGGCATACACGCACCTGAGCCTGCTGGATGCGCAGGATTGGGGGCTGATCGTCTACGACGAGGTGCACCTTTTGCCCGCACCGATCTTTCGCATGACGGCCAACTTGCAATCAAGACGACGCCTGGGGCTAACGGCCACCCTGGTGCGAGAGGATGGTCGCGAAGATGAGGTGTTCACGCTGATCGGCCCGAAGCGGTACGACGCCCCGTGGCGCGATATCGAGGCGCAGGGGTACGTTGCGCCCGCAATCTGCACCGAGGTGCGGCTGACTCTTCCCGAAAACGAGCGGCTGGAATACGCCGTGGCCGAACACGAGCATCAGTACCGCATCGCGGCAACCACGTCCGGAAAAAACGAGGTGGCCGAGCGGTTGATCGCCCGGCACGTAACCGATCAAGTGTTGGTGATCGGCCAGTATCTCGATCAGCTAGCGGAGCTGTCGCAACACCTGGATGCGCCGCTAATCACGGGTGAGACCCCCCTCAATGAGCGGCAGCGCCTGTATGACGCGTTCCGGGTGGGAGAGATTTCGCGACTGGTGGTGAGCAAGGTGGCGAACTTTTCGATCGATCTGCCCGAGGCGTCGGTGGCGATCCAGGTCTCCGGTTCCTTCGGCAGCCGCCAGGAAGAGGCGCAGCGCCTGGGTCGCATCCTGCGTCCCAAGGCCGACGGTCGCACCGCCCACTTTTACACCATCGTCTCTCGCGATACCGCTGACCAAGACTTCGCCGCCAATCGTCAACGCTTCCTGGCTGAACAAGGCTACACCTACCAAATCGTGGACGCGGAGGACATCTAACGCCGAACCGGCTATTTTGGCTCTATAACGGAGGTTTGGAGACCAAATCAGCCGGTTCGACAGAGGGCTGTAGCCAGATTGGCCGGTTCGGGTGAGTGGTGGTCGGTTTGCGTCAATCGGCTTTGGAAGGAAGCATCAACCCTGTGAACTCTGTCAAGCGTCGTCGTTTGTCCACCGTCGCCGCAGCACTACTGCTCGGCGGCGCGCTCGCCATCGTGCCCTCGCTGGCACTTAACGCCGCCCATGCGGAGGCGCCGCTGAGCGATATCGATGGGGAAATCACCGACCGGGCAGGCGCACTCGATGCCGCTGGCCGGGCAGAGGTGATGGAGTCGCTGGATCGCCTGGTCGCGGATTCCAACTACCAGCTGTTTGTGGTGTTCGTCGAGTCGTTTAGCGGCATGGACGGGCGGGATTGGGCCAACACGATGGCCACCAACGCGCGGCTCGGCGTGAACAACCTGCTGCTTGCCGTGGCAACGCAGGAGCGCGCCTATGGCTTTGCCGTGCAAGACGATTCTTCCCTAAGCAACTCGCAGATTGCCGACATGCAAAACGCGGCCCGCGAAGCGTTGCGGGCAGCGGCAAATGCCCCGGTTGGCGAGGCCAACTGGGGCGCAGCGGCGGTGGCGGTCGTCAACGCCTATCTCGGCCCGGCGGGTTCCTCCGGTGGCGATACCGGAGAGGCTGCCACCATCGAAGGTGGCGGCGGAGGCGTTAGCGGCGCCGTGATCGGCGGAGGCATTGGCGTTGTGGTCGGAGGCGTGGCGGGATGGCTGTGGTGGCGCAGGCGCACCCAGGACAAGGGGCGACCCGCAGCCAACCCGAATGAACTCGCCGGACTGCCCACCATCGAACTTGACCGGCGCGCCGCAAGCGCCCTGGTGGCCATCGACGACGCGATCAAGACCTCCGAGCAGGAGCTGGGCTTTGCACAGGCGGAATTTGGCCTGGAGGCCACCGCCGAGTTCGCCTCCGTGTTGGCAAAGGCAAAGGCCGATGTGTCCGAGGCATTCGTGCTGCGGGCACACCTAGACCATGAAACACCCGACCCCGAGGCGCAGCGCCGCCAGTGGCTCACCCAGATAATCGCGCTGGTCGATGGCGCCGCCGCCGCCCTCGACGCACAAACCTCCGCCTTTGACGATCTGCGCAAGCTGGCCGAGCGCGCCCCAGCGATGCTGGCAGAAGCCGCGCAACGTGCCCACGAGGTTACGGCCCATATCGCCGAGGGTCAGCGGACGCTGGTGGCTCTATCGGCCACCTACCCGGCAACCGCCCTTGCCTCGATTATCCATAACCCGAACCAGGCCGGGGCGCTGGTGACCCATGCCCGTGAGGCCGTCGCCGATGGACAAGCCGCGTTGACCAGGGGTGACCGCAATACGGCGGTGGCCGATGCTCGCGCCGCGCAAAACGCGCTCGGCCAGGCTGCGCTGCTGCTGGATGCCATCGGCAAGGCTGGCGCTGAACTGGCCGAGGCGATCCCCCGTCTCGATCGAGGTATCGCCTCGATCACCCAGGACATCCATGATGCGGCCCGGCTTGCCCCGATCATTCATGCGGCGGGAGACCGCACCGTCGATCCAGCCGTGGCCGTTGCCCAGGCCGCGATTGTCGAGGCTCAGGCGGCGAAAAACGGCGGCGACCCGCTGGCGGCGCTGGCGCGGCTTACTGCGGCCGAAGCCGCTCTCGACAAGGTGTTGGAGCCGGCGCGAGCGCGCGATGAGGCCAATGCCCGTGCCTCGGCGCTGCTGCGCGACACCCTTGGCCGGGTAGATTCACAAATCCGCTCCGTAACCGACTTCATCACCACCCGCCGTCAGGCCGTCGGCCCCGATGCTCGCACTCGGCTTGCGGAGGCGATCCGCCTACAGGGCGAGGCACAGCGGCTGGCGACTGGCGACCCGGTTTCGGCGCTGGCTTACGCCCAGACGGCCGAGCAACACGTCGTGGCCGCCGCACAGCTAGCCCAAAATGACGCCTCTAGCTGGGGCCAGGGCGGCGGTCCAGGCGGTGGCTTGAATGTCGGCGGCATGATCCTTGGCGGCATTTTGATTAACTCGGTACTCGGCGGCGGACGTCGGGGTGGAATGCGAGGCGGCGGCTTCGGTGGCGGCTATGGCGGCGGCGGGTTTGGCGGCGGACGCTCTGGCGGATCTGGCGGCTTCGGCGGGCGCAGTGGCGGCGGACGCTTTTAGGCAGTAAGTCAGTGATACCCCTATCCTCAGGTAATACTTAACCTCCAACCTAAGCACGAAAGGCAAGTTTTCATGGCTCAGAAGCAGTCGATCCTCGGACGCATCGCACAACTCACCAGGGCGAATATCAACGCTCTGCTGGATCGTGCCGAAGACCCGCAAAAGATGCTGGATCAGCTAGTCCGCGATTACACGAACAACATCGCCGAGGCTGAGCAGGCCATCGCACAAACCATCGGCAACCTGCGGTTAGCCGAGCAGGATTACAACGAGGATGTGGCCTCGGTGCAGGAGTGGGGCAACAAGGCTCTGGCCGCCTCCCGCAAGGCCGACGCGATGCGCACCGCCGGTAACTTCGCCGACGCCGACAAGTTCGACAACCTGGCCCGGATCGCGCTGCAAAAGCAGATGGATGCCGAATCTCAGGTGCGCTCGGCGCAGCCGATGATCGAATCGCAGCGGCAGACCGTCGAGCAGTTGAAGACCGGCCTGGTCCAGATGCGCGAGAAGCTCGGCCAACTGCGGAGCCGCCGCGATTCTCTGGTGGCTCGGCAGAAGTCGGCTCAGGCGCAGCAGACCGTGCAGTCGGCCATTTCCTCGATCAACGTGCTGGACCCCACTTCGGAGCTGTCCCGGTTCGAGGAGGTAGTACGCCGCGAGGAGGCCAAGGCCATCGGTCAGACCGAGATAGCGGCCCTCTCCCTCGACTCGCAGTTCGCCGAGTTGACGCGGTCCAGCAATGACATCGAGCTATCGACCCGCCTGGCGGCGCTGAAGGCTGGCGACGCCCCAATAGCGCAGATCGCCCCCACCGTTATCACCCCCACGGAGGCGGACTGGGCCTTGCTCGCCGAGTAGTTCGCTTCCCCCGGTGGGAACGGCGTATTCCTCACAGGGCTAGAACACCGTAGTGTTGTCCCATGTTCATCGAGAACACCCCCGCCGACCACGCTAGCCAGGAGTTAGCTCCCGCTCGCAAGACCTACCTCATCATCGATGGCGAAAACATTGACGCCACCCTCGGCATGAACGTACTCGGGCGTCGCCCCGCCCCTGACGAACGGCCACGATGGGATCGCATCACCGGTTTCGCCCGGGAGGTGTGGGACCAAGAGGTGGTGCCGCTGTTCTTCCTGAACGCCTCGGGTGGGCAGATGCCGATGCCGTTCATTCAGGCGCTGCTCGCGATGGGTTACAAGCCAATCCCGTTGGCCGGAGATGCCACCGAGAAGGTTGTAGACATCGGTATTCAGCGCATGCTAGACGCGCTGGCCGGGCGTGAGGGTGATGTGCTGTTGGCCTCTCACGACGGGGATTTCCTGCCACAGATGGAGTCGCTGCTCGGTGCCGGGCGGCGCGTGGGCCTGCTGGCCTTCCGGGAGTTCGTCAATGCTCACTTTGCGGAACTGACCGCTCGCGGCCTGGAAACCTTCGACCTAGAGGCCGATGCTAACGCGTTTACCACCATGTTGCCGCGCATCAGGATTATCCCGCTCGAAGAGTTCGATCCGTTGCGCTACCTGTGATCTGCCTATCCACAGGCACTGCTTTCTGGCGTGAATCCACAGGCTTGCCGATGGCGGCGGCAAGACTACCTGCTCCGGCGTAGCGTCGTAGTACTCGGACGGTCCGGGGATAACGACGGCGGGCTAAGCGGCCTGCGGGATGGAGTACATCATGCGGTACAACGTTGACAGCGAACGCGTGGCTCGGGCTAGTGCAGCCGTGAATGGCAGCGTCGGGGTGATCCGAGGCGAGGTAGCTGCGATGATGCGGCATCTGGAAGATTTGCAGGCTTCCTGGCAGGGCAGCGCCGCATCGGCCTTCGCCTCGGTTGCGACCCAGTGGCGTGGGGCGCAGAGTCAGGTGGAGCAGGCTCTTGCCAGCATTCAGCAGGCTCTTTCGGCTGCGGCCACCACTTACGCCGACGCCGAAACCCAGGCCGCTCGCCTCTTTGCCTTGCGGTAGGTGCGTCGTGAGTACGATGACTCTTGCGCATGTACTACCCATGTCCTACATTGAGGATATGGAATACGTGACCAAGCGTGAACTAAACCAAAACACCGCCCAGGTGCTTGACCGGGTAACGCCCCTCGAAGATGTCATCATCACCGAACGCGGCGAACCCCGCTGGCGCATCTCGAACTACGAACCACCGCAGTATGGAGAGGCCCGACTAAAAGACCTCGAACGGCGAGGGCTTCTTCAGCCACTCCGAGCAACCGGCCCAATAGAGTGGCCAGAACCACGCGAGGACGAGCGCCAGTACACCAGCGAGGAGATCATGGCGCTTCTTGAGGAAATGAAGGGAGACCATTGAAATGATCTTTTACCTTGACTCATCTGTGGTGTTACATGCAATCCAAGTCGGCTCTCATCGCGTAGGTGTGCGCGATTGGCTTCGCGAACGCCTGCTCCGTGGAGACTCGTTTGTGTCCTCCCTGCTCTTGCGCACAGAGGTGATTCGTGTCTTGCGCCGAGATGGTCTACCCCTTAGCGATGCTGCCCCGATTCTTGATCGCGTCAGGTTGTATGACCTGTCAAATCTAGTTGCCACCACGGCCGAATCGTTCGAGAAACACATTAAGACGCTAGACGCTCTTCACCTGGCTACTCTCATCGAAATCAATAGTTTCATGACGCTGGCCTCCCACGATAAGAATATGCTTCGTGCGGCGCAGCAATTGGGACTGACCACTGTTGATCCGGTGGCCGAACTCATCGCCTGATGAGACGGCGATGGCCCGCCATCCTCTCGATGAGGATGGCGGGCCATCGTGCGTTTTTGGTGGTTTCAGCCACCGGAAGGCGGACTCAGACTCAGAAATCCATGCCGCCGCCCATGCCGCCTTCGGGGGCAGCGGGGGCCTTCTCCGGCTTGTCGGCCACGACTGCCTCGGTGGTGAGGAACAGCGCGGCAATCGACGCGGCGTTCTGCAACGCGGAGCGGGTCACCTTGACCGGGTCCGCCACACCGGCGGCCAACAGGTCCTGGTACTCACCGGTGGCAGCGTTCAGGCCCTCGTTAACACCCAGGCCCTTGACCTTCTCCGCCACGACGCCGCCCTCAAGACCGGCGTTGATGGCGATCTGCTTGAGCGGAGCCGACAGCGCGGCGGCCACGATGGACGCACCGGTGGCCTCGTCACCCTCCAGGGAGAGGCTGGCCAGCGCGGTGGTACCGGCGTGCAGCAGAGCGACGCCACCACCGGCGACGATGCCCTCCTCGACGGCAGCCTTCGCATTGCGTACGGCGTCCTCAATGCGGTGCTTGCGCTCCTTGAGTTCAACCTCGGTGGCCGCACCAGCCTTGATGACGGCAACGCCACCGGCCAGCTTGGCGAGGCGCTCCTGTAGCTTCTCGCGGTCGTAGTCGGAGTCCGACTTGTCGATCTCGGTGCGGATCTGGTTCACGCGACCGGAGATTAGGTCGGCGTCGCCAGCACCCTCCACGATGGTGGTCTCGTCCTTGGTGACGACAACCTTGCGGGCCTTGCCCAAAAGGTCGAGGGTGGCGTTCTCCAACTTGAGGCCGACGGTCTCGGTGATGACCTGCGCGCCGGTGAGGATCGCGATGTCCTGCAACATGGCCTTGCGGCGGTCGCCGAAACCGGGAGCCTTAACGGCCACGGACTTAAACGTGCCGCGAATCTTGTTCAGCACCAGGGTGGCCAGGGCCTCGCCCTCGACATCCTCGGCGATAATCAGCAGGGAAGCGCCCTGCTTCATCACGGCGTCGAGGATGGGGAGCATGTCCTTGACGTTAGCGATCTTCGACTCGACCAGCAGCACGTACGGGTCTTCCAGAACGGCCTCCTGGCGCTCCGGGTCGGTCTCGAAGTAGCGAGCTAGGAAGCCCTTGTCGAAGCGCATACCCTCGGTAAGCTCAAGCTCTAGGCCAAAGGTGTTGGACTCCTCGACGGTGACCACGCCCTCCTTGCCCACCTTGTCCAGCGCCTCGGCGATCAGTTCACCGATAGCGGTGTCGCCGGCGGAGATGGCGGCCGTGGCGGCGATCTCGTCCTTGGTCTCGACCTCCTTGGCGGTCTCAAGCAGCTGAGCGGTAACAGCCTCGACGGCCTTCTCGATGCCGCGCTTGATGGCAATCGGGTTGGCGCCGGCGGCAACTACCCGCAGACCCTCCTTGACGAGCGCCTGGGCGAGTACGGTGGCGGTGGTAGTACCGTCGCCGGCTACGTCATCGGTCTTCTTGGCGACCTCCTTGACCAGCTCGGCGCCGATCTTCTCGAACGGGTCGTCCAGCTCGATCTCCTTAGCGATCGAGACGCCATCGTTCGTGATGGTGGGGGCGCCCCACTTCTTGTCGAGAACGACGTTACGGCCCTTGGGGCCGAGGGTCACCTTGACGGTGTCGGCGAGCTGGTTAAGCCCGCGCTCCATGCTGCGACGAGCCTCCTCGTCGAAGGCAATGATCTTTGCCATTAGAGTGTGATTCCTCCAGGTCATGGCTAAAAAGCCAGTGGTGGCATCGGCCCACAGGTGCCCGCGACGGACGGCCCACCCGGCACGCGTTCATGTCCCGCGCCCAAATGGACCTCACCAGTTGACCGTTTGGTCTTCACTCCCCGTCGCCGCTGCCAGCCCGACGAACCCGCCCGGCTGGCACTCGGCACCAGAGAGTGCTAATAGCAAATTCTGGCACTCCCCAGGCGAGAGTGCAAGCGCCTAAGCCGCGTCGCCCCTGGATGCAACGGCCAGACAAGACGGTTGCCGTACAGTTGCCCGATGCAAAGCGTCAATGGTGTTGTCGGCGATATCGGACTCATCGAGTTGCTACTGATCCTCATCGCCTTGCTAAACGTCGCCACTTTCACGCTCTACGCTGTCGACAAGCGCCGGGCCAAACAAGGCAAGCGACGCATCCGTGAGAACGTGCTGATCTTCAACACGCTAGCCCTCGGTGGCATCGGGGCGGCGTTTGGCATGTACCTGCTTCGACACAAGACGCGTAAGTGGAAGTTCCGGGTATCGCTAGCTGCGGGGCTGATCGTCTTGGCCATTCCCCTTTACATATGGCTCACGCCCTGATGATGGATCGGATCGTCCGATGCCAGGAAATCGAGGTCTTCAGCGGACCCTGGCCTAAAGACCTGGACGACGAGTTCTCGCTGCGCGGCTTGCCCGCCCTCACCGACGGTCGGGCCTGTTGAAGCCACCACCGGCCACATACATCAAGTGGTTTCGACAAGCTCAACCACCGGAATGGATGGGGTGTTGAGCTACGGCAGGGTTAGTGCGCCTTGGATCACTACCGCTACGGCACCGGCGGGTGGAGACTGCTGTAGGACGTTGGCCGGGTCGATGCCCAGGATCGCTGCGATTCGGGCGGCGGTGGCCGCGTAGCCCTCCGCGTACCAGACACTGGTGGCGCTCGGCGCTCCGCCTCCCGTGAAGTTCGCGGGGGTGGTATTGGTAAAGCCCCGCGCCTCCAGCGCGGCGGCGCCGCGACCGGCCTCACCGGTAATGCCGGAGTTGTTCAGCACGCGCACGTCGGCGTCATAGTCAGGCTCGTCGCCCGGCTCCTCTCCGCCATCACCATTTGGATCTTCGCCGCCTTCACCACCGTTTGGCCCCTCATCACCTTCACCGCCATTGGGTTCCTCGTAGCCACCCTCACCGTTGGCGGGAGGCTCTTCGCCGTTTCCGGGGTCCGGGTCGATTCCAAAGTCGGGAGGCTCTATCTCACCGTTTTCCGGGTAGGTGACGTCCGGCGAAGGCGTCGGCTCGGTGATTCCGGTCTCTTCCTCGTCAAATCCGCGCGTGAAGTAGACCACGCCGACGACCGCCGCGGCCGCGGCCAGCACTACCACCAGCAGGAACGGCACTATCGACCGCCACTTGCTCGGGGGGGCGCGATGTACCCCGACGGGGTATTCCCCAGGCTCCTGGAGGTCGAACTCGTCGGGGGGGTACGGGTATTGGCTGCGGCTCACAGGTAGAGGTTAACCGCTATCCGGCTCGTGATTGCGAAAGACGGCGTTCAGAACGCGCCCGGTGTCGCGTGTCGCGCTGCCGACGGAGCCTTTTGACCAGCATCGGATCGGTTGCCAGCGCTGCCGGGGAGTCGATCAACGCGTTCAAAATCTGGTAGTACCGCGTCGGGGTCAAGGAGAACAGCTCGTTGATCGCATGCTCTTTTGCCCCTGCGTACTTCCACCACTGCCGCTCGAAGGCAAGGATTTCCGCGTCTCGTTCACTCAAGCCCACGGTCGCTGATGCGTCCGCCGTCGAAGGCACGGGACGCAGTACGGCCACATTCATGAGGGCCATCGTAAACCGAGAATCACACTGTTGTCATTATCCTGGCGCGTGCCGGTTCACTCCCCCTCGGCTGGAGGCGGCCAGGGGGTCAGCGTGGGCCACTTCGCCTCGCGGCCATCGCCGCTAGAGGTGCCGGTGACGCGCCGCTTGAGCCAGGGAGCCACATAATTCCTTGCCCATTCGGCGTCGGCTTTTGCCTTCTCCACCAGCGCGGGAGCGGGTTGGGCGGGCAGCGGTTCGTCGTAGTCCAAGTCTTCGGGGGGTAGCCCGAGAGCGATCAGGGCGGCGCTGACCACGCGGCGGTGGCCATCTTCGGTCAGGTGCAGACGATCAGGCGCCCACAGGCGCAGGTCGAATAGCGAGCGCATTCCCCAGATGTCCATGACGTGCGCCCCGTGGCGACGGGCGATGGCATAGATGTTCGAGGAGTACGCGCCGGTACGCCCCCGCGTCCAGGCCAGGCCGCCGCCCGCTTTGAAGCCGGTACTCATCAGCACGTCGGCGCCCGTGGCGCGAGCCTGGGCGACGGCGCCTTCCAGTTTCTCGCATAACGCATCCACGTCTGATCCTGGCCGCAGAATGTCGTTTCCGCCGCCAACAATCGAGATCAGGTCGGGACGCTGTTCGAGCGCGGCAGGCAGTTGTTCTTCAAGGATGGGGACGAGCGTGCGGCCGCGAATTGCAAGGTTTGCATACGCTAACGGTTCGAGTCCGGCGGCTCGGCGATGCTCCGACAGTGAGCAAGCGAGACGGTCGGCCCACCCGCGTTGGAGGCCGTCATCGCTGCCTGGCTCACCATCGTCTCCGAGGTGTTCGGCAAGCGATCCCGGCTCACGAGCTTCGCTGGGGTATGCGTCACACATGCCTTCGGAGAAGGAATCGCCGATGGCGATGTAGGAACGCCACTTGGGTGCGGTTGGCCTGGTTTGGCTGGTCGTGGAGGTCACAGGAAGATTCTGCCCTGTCCCTACGGGGGTTAATCAACCATTTGGCGCGTCTAAGCCCATCGGTTGTCGATGATTGGTAGTTACTAAAGGCGCCAATCCACCGGCTCGGCTCCCTGCGCCACCAACAGCTCGTTGACCCGGCTAAAGGGGCGACTACCAAAGAAGCCGTACCGGGCGGAAAGCGGACTTGGATGCGGGCTAGCCACGTAGGGCACCGGGCCGAGCAGCGGTATCACCGTCTGAGCGTCCCGTCCCCAGAGAATCGCCGCGAGGGGACCACCGCGGGCCACGAGGGCCACGATGGCTCGCTCGGTGATGGCCTCCCAGCCCTTGCCGCGATGCGAACCGGGGGTTCCTGGCTTAACCGTGAGCACTCGGTTGAGCAGCAACACGCCCTGATCGGCCCAAGAGCGCAGGTCGCCGTTGGCGGGTTCGGGCATCCCAAGATCGGTTCCAAGTTCTGTGAAGATATTGGCCAAAGAGCGCGGGATGGGCCGCACATCGGGCTGCACGGAGAAGGAAAGCCCCATCGCGTGCCCCGGCGTCGGGTAGGGATCCTGCCCGACTATCAGCACCTTCACCTCGGCCAGTGGCCTGCGGAACGCCGCGAGTACGTCGGCCTCGGCGGGCAGAAATCCGCGCCCGGCCTCCTGCTCCGCTCGCAGGAACGCGCCCATCGCCCCCGGCGGCGCCGCTCCACGCAACGCATTGAGCCAACCCGAATCCATCCCATCAAACACCCCCCGAGGCTACCCACCAACCAACCCCACACCAAACGCCCCACCGCGAACCGGACGTTTGTCGGATAACTAGATCGCGAACCGGATGTTTGTCGGCTATGAAACGGTTCATAGCCGACAAACATCCGGTTCGACGCGAGAAAAATCGACAGAAGTCCGGTTCGGCGTGCAGGTGGGTGGCTTGGGATGGGATGGGGTGGGGTGGGATGGGGTGAGGTGGGGGGTTAGGCGGGTAGGTGGGTGGCCAGGATTTGGGCTAGGGCTTTGCCTTCGATGTTGGCCAGGTGGGTGGCTTGGGTGCGGCAGGAGAAGCCGTCGGCCAGGAATTCCGTGTCGGCATCGGCCGCGCGCAGGGCTGGGAGCAGGGCGTTTTCGGCGACAGCCACCGAGATTTCGTAGTGACCCTTTTGCATGCCGAAGTTTCCGGCCAGACCGCAGCAGCCCGCCAAGACCTCAATCTGGGCACCAGCCGCGCGCAGCAGCGCCTCGTCCTTCGCAAATCCCATCACCGAGTGATGGTGGCAATGCGGCTGCACGACGGCCTTCAGGCCGGAGAGGTCGGGTAGCTGCCAGCCGGTAGATGTCTCGGGGTCGGTGAGCAGCTCGGCCAGCGTGTAGGTAGCTCCCGCGATAGCCGCCGCGCGTGGATCATCGGGGAACAAGTCAAGCAAGTCGGAGCGAAGCACACCCGTGCAGGACGGCTCCAGCCCCATGATCGGGATGCCATTGACAGCATAGGGGGCCAGGGTGTTCAACAGCCGCGCCAGCTGCCGTTTGGCGCCGTCGAGCTGGCCCGTGGAAATCCAGGTCAGCCCGCAGCAGGCCACCTCATCTGGCACGATCACGTCGTATCCGGCGGCCGTGAGTACCTTGAGGGCTGCCTTCGGCACTTCCGTGGCCAAGCCATCGCTGAACGAATCGGTCCACAGGACGACGCGGGGCTTTTGGTGGTTGCGCCTGTCGAAACTACGCAAGCCGGTGGTGGTTTCGGCAGGCTGAACCACCGGCATACCCTGCTTTCGGTACCAGGTGCGGAAGGGTTGGGGGGCGAAGCGCATCATCTTACGACGGGGGTCCATGCCGCCAAGACGCAGCACGAGGCGGGCGATGGGCCGCACCGAAAGTACCGCGTTCACCACCGCCACCACCGGCCTCCCAAGCCGCCCGAGCAGGCGCGTCCAACGAGG
>WQZL01000034.1 GCA_009780755.1 Promicromonosporaceae bacterium
ATAGTGGAGTTGCGGGAGGCCGCCACCACCGGACGTGTGCCAAAGTCGCTGCTCAAACGCTGGCAGGTCGCGCTAAACAACGAGGCATTCTGGCGGTTTCAGCCCGTGGTCTCCCACGGCGATCTGGCGGCGGATCAGGTGCTTGTCTCCGGCGGGCGCATTCGGGCCATCACCGGTTGGTCGAATGCCCGCGTAGCCGACCCTGCCGACGATCTGGCCTGGCTGTTGGTGGCCGCGCCGCCACACACGATGGACACCATCACCGAGGCTTACGCCGCCCGGCGGACGGACCTAAAAGACCCGCCGCTGGTGGATCGGGCACTTCTGATCGGTGAGCTGGCCCTCGCCCGCTGGCTAATGCACGGCTACCGGCAGAATCTGCCCGAAGTGGTGGCCGATGCCGTCGCCATGATGCACGATCTCGCCGAAGCCACCTGCGCCGAGGCTGCCTGACCCTAGAACAGCCTGGGGCCGAATTGGTGGGCGGTTTCCCGGCGCATGTGGTGGCGGCGGCAAAGCACCTCGTAGGCCACCTCCGCCTCTTTCTCGGTGTCCCCGATCACCACTTGGGCGCCTTCGACCACCATCTCGCCATTTATCGTGCGGGCGTTGTGCGTCGCGCGGGCACCACACCAGCATAGGGCGGGCACCTGCAAAATCTCTGTGCGGTCGGCCAGCTCTAGTAGGCGGGCCGAGCCGGGGAACAGACGAGTGCGGAAGTCGGCGGTAATGCCGAAGGCATACACGTCGATGTCGAATTCGTCTACGAGAATCGCCAGCTGCTCGATCTGCTCGGGTGCGTAAAACTGCGCCTCGTCGCAGACTACGTAGTCGACGCGTCGCCCCTCGCGAAGCTCCTGGGCGAGTACGGCGATGAAATCGGTGTGCGACTCCACCTCGCGTGCGTCCTTCTCCAGCCCGAGGCGCGATGAGATACGGGCCGCTCCGGCACGGTCATGCTGGGTGAAGACAAGCCCTCGTCGTCCCCTGGCGCTGTGGTTGTGGTTGGTTTGCAGCGCCAGGGTGGACTTACCAGAGTCCATAGTTCCGGTGAAGAACACGAGTTCGGCCATTACAAAATCCTTTCAGATGGCTTAGCCAGGCTCAACCACCGGAGACTAGTTCGGCTGTTAGGGGGACGGTCATTTCCAGCGGGGTCAAGGAGCCGTGAGCGCCGGGAATTTCCAACGACGGCTTGGTTTGGGTTCGAGAATCGACGATGGTTAAGCGACCAAGCGGAGCCACCACCACATCGCCGAGCCAATCGAGGACGTGTGGTGCCGGGTCAACCGTGGGGGGGCCAAACCACCCGGCGGCCAGCGCCTCATCGCGCGTGCCCACCACGGCCCGCCCCTCCAGGGTCTCTCGCCAACGCCGTGCCACCTCTGCGGTGCAGCCTGGTTCGCGGTTCGCGTAGACGTGCACCGCCCGCGGCTCCCCGGCGATCAGCGAGACCCCTTCGCGCAGCGCCGGAGATGTGGCCACGTCTAGCCGGTCGGCAAGGTCCACCTGCATCTGGCCGTGATCGGCGGTGACCAGCAGCAGAGTTCCGGGTGGTACACAACGCAGCAACCGCGACAGTTCCCGGTCGAAGGTCTCCAGTTCGCGACCCCAGTTAGCAGATTGCCAGCCGTACTTGTGGCCCACCTTGTCGAGTTCACCCCAGTACAGGTAGGCCAGACCGGGGCGGCGCATGGCCCGAGCCACGGCATCGACTCGGGCACCGACATCGTCTACACCCATAAAGTTCCCGCCGCGCAGCGCGGCCAGTGTCATCCCGGAACCGGCGAACTTCGTCAGACCAATGGAGGTGACCTGCCGGTCGGCAGTGACCAGGCGCTCGAAGATGGTGGGTTCGCGCTGCAACTCCTCCCCCGAGATGGCCAGCGTGGGCGCGCCCTGTTGCGCCTTCGGGTTGGTGGCCTGCCTTGGGTCGGCCTGTTCGGTCCACGACACCAGATTCGCCAGGCTCCCGGTGGCGGGGTTGCGGGCCGTATAACCGACCAACCCTGTGCGATGCGGCGCGGTGCCGGTGCCAAGAGCACCTAGCGCGGCAGCCGTGGTCGAGGGGAAGCAGGTGGTGAGCTGCCTGGTCTGCGGCAGCAGGCGACGCAGGGTGGGGGCGTGCCCAACCCGTTCGGCCAGATTTAGGTAGCCCAAGCCATCGCATAGGACGACGACGACTCGTTCGGCGGGCGGCAGGCCAAACGCCTGCGCGCACTGGGTCGAATTCAGTCCGGTGGCCGTGACCAGATCGACCCCGAGTACCCCGGCTGCTGCGGGCAGCACGGCGGCCAGCGATTCGACTCCGTATGTGGGGGCGATCAGGCCGTCGGGCATCAGCATCAGGAGCGGTGAGCGATGGCGGCCGAAAGCGCGCGGGCGAAGGACATCGCGCGGCGCACCGCCTCGGAGCCTTCGGCGGCGCTGGAGACCCGAATCAGCACATCGTCGGGCAGTGTCGAGCCGATGTAACCGTGATCGCCCTCACAATCTGGGTCGCCGCAACCAGCGGGTTCTAGTTCGATGCGCGAGGCGGCGCCCCAGCCGATGGCGATGTTTAGTTCGGTGGTGTGTTCACCCCCGGTGCCTCCCACGTAGGTGGCCGGTTCCGCCACGAGGTGCGTCAGCGCCACCGAACGCACCTCGCGCAGCGGCACGGCCTCGGTGGTGGCGGCGGCCGAGGCCGGGAAGGACTCATCGCCCTCGTGGTCATCGACGTGCGCGGTAACCAGTCGGGATTCGGTGAGCACCATCACCGTCAGGTGGCGGCGGATCACCGCATCGAAGGTGGTTTCCGTCTGCACCAGGTGGGCGAGTACCGACTCCCCAGCGACGGCAACGTCTAGCACATCGGCCACGAGCTGCGGGTAATAACCCGAACGCATGATCTCGTCGTGCAGTTCGGCGGGCAACAGCGTTGCCGGGTTCTTTGCTGACATCCGCCCATTGTCCCCCATCGGCCAACTTGGATCGGGCTTTTGGCCCATTTTGTGCCTGGCCCAGTCCACGTCTGGTGCGATGCTGGCTTCGGGGATAGCCTACGGCGGTGACAATACGCGCCGCCTCCTACTTTGCTGCCCTCGGCATCATGTGGGGTATCCCGTACCTGTTCACCAGCATCGCGGTAGAAGAGCTTTCGCCGTTCGTGATCGTCATGGGCCGCTGCGTCATCGGCACGTTGGCGTTGCTACCGTTCGCGATCCGCTCCGGCGATCTTAGGGCGGCCCTGAAACGCTGGCCGTACATCCTGGCGTATGCCGCCATCGAGATGGTGATCGCCTGGCTGCTGCTCGTCAACGCCCAGCAATACCTTCCCTCATCGCTGGCGGGGCTGCTGGTAGCCGCGCTGCCAATCTTTGCCACCGTGCTGGCCCTGCTGCTGCGCATCGAGCGGCGGATCACTCTGCGGCGAATCATCGGACTCCTGCTGGGGTTGACCGGCGTGGGCATCCTTTCGGTTGTGGGCGCGGGGGGATACAACGGCTTCGGCGTCAGGCCGGTCTTGCAGGTGCTGATGACGGCCATGTGTTACGCCGTCGGGCCGATGATTATCGCCAAGAAGCTACAAGGAATCTCCCCGCTGGCCGTAAACGCGGTCTCGCTGACCTTTGCCTCGATCATGCACGCGCCGCTGGGTCTGACCAACCTGCCCGCCAGGATGCCCTCGGGGGGTGCCATCGGTTCGGTACTGGTGCTTGGGCTAGTGCCGACGGCGATTGCCTTCGTGGTGTTCTTCAAGCTAATCGCCGAGGTGGGACCGGCCCCATCGACGGTGATTACCTACATCAACCCCGGCGTGGCGCTGCTGGCGGGCATCATCTTCCTGGGCGAGCAGATGACCAGGGCCATCTGGATCGGTTTCCCGATGGTGCTACTCGGCGCCTTCCTGGCGACTTGGCGCATCCACTCCGCGAGGGACAGCGAAATCGAGCCGCTGCCCGGCTAAAGTTTCGGCACATGGCCCGCACCGAACCCCTCGACCTCACTGCTGAGAAGATCGTCGATATTGACGTCGCCCAGGAGATGGAGACATCGTTCCTGGAGTACGCGTATTCGGTGATTTACGCCCGGGCGCTGCCCGATGCCCGTGACGGCCTAAAGCCGGTGCAGCGGCGCATCCTGTACGCGATGAGCGACATGGGCCTGCGCCCGGAGCGGCCCTTCGTGAAGTCGTCCCGCGTGGTCGGCGAGGTGATGGGTAAGTTCCACCCGCACGGCGACATGGCGATCTACGACGCGCTGGTGCGCCTGGCGCAAGACTTCTCCCTCCGGCTGCCGCTGGTAGATGGGCACGGCAACTTCGGCTCCCTAGATGACGGCCCGGCGGCCTCCCGGTACACCGAGGCGCGGCTGGCCTCATCCTCGATGGCGATGACGGCCGGACTGGACGAGGATGTAGTCGACTTCGTGCCAAACTACGACAACAAGCTGAAACAGCCCGAGGTGCTGCCCGCCGCGATCCCGAACCTGCTGGTAAACGGGGCGGCAGGCATCGCGGTGGGCATGGCCACGAAGATGCCGCCGCATAATCTGATCGAGGTGGTTGCCGCCGCTCAGCATCTTTTGGCGAACCCCGACGCGACGCTAGAAGATGTGATGCGGTTCGTGCCCGGCCCCGATCTGCCCACGGGCGGCAAGATCGTCGGCCTAGAGGGCATTCGTGACGCGTATGCCACCGGCACCGGCACGTTCCGCACCCGCGCGACGGCCCGCATCGAGAATGTGACGGCTCGTCGCATGGGCATCGTTGTCACCGAGCTGCCGTACCTGGTGGGACCGGAGAAGGTGCTGGAAAAGGTCTCCGACGGTGTGAAGTCGAAGAAGATTCAGGGCGTCTCCTCTATCACCGACCTGACCGACCGGACGAATGGTCTAAAGATCGTCATCGAGATCAAGCCTGGGTTTGACCCGGATGCCGTGTTGGAGCAGCTGTATCGCACCACGCCGCTGGAGGAAACCTTTGGCATCAACAATGTCACCCTGGTCGATGGGCAGCCGCGCACGCTGGGGCTACTCGACCTGCTGCGGGTGTGGGTAGATCACCGCCTGACGGTGGTGCGTCGCCGCTGCGAATACCGCCTGGCGCGTCGCCAGGAGCGGTTGCATCTGGTCGAGGGTCTGCTGTTGGCCATAGCCGACATCGACGAGGTGATCCAGGTAATTCGCTCCTCGGAGGATGCCGGGACCGCGCGCGAGCGGTTGATGTCCGTGTTTGAGCTGACGGAGCCGCAGGCCAACTACATTCTCGACCTGCAACTGCGGCGTCTGACCAAGTTCTCCCGCATCGAGCTGGAAAAGGAACAGGGCGAACTACAGGCGGAAATCGCCTCGCTGTCCGCGATCCTGGCCTCCAACTCGACCCTGCGCTCGGTGGTATCCGATGAGATGGCCGAGGTGGCCACGATCTATGGCACGCCCCGGCGCACGGTGCTGCTGGATGCGGCCGGGGCTGGCGTTGGGGCAAGCGGTGGTTTGGTTTCGGCGGGATCAACCGGCGCCACGGTGGGGCGCGGAAAGAAGGCAACTGTGTCGTTGGAAATCGCTGACGCCCCCACGAAGGTGATCCTGGCCGCTACCGGCCTGTTGGCCCGTACCTCGGAGCCGGTGATCGAGGTGATGGATTCCTATGGCGAGGTGACGCTGGAAGCGGCGACGGTCGATGCTGCCGACGGGCCGGGCGGTGCCGGTATTGACCGCGCGGGTCGCCGCCAGGCGCATGACGCGCTGCTGGGCTATGTTGCCACTACCACACGTTCGGAGATTGGCCTGGTCACGACGCTGGGCCGCGTGCTGCGGCTCCCGGTATTGGACCTGCCCGCGATCCCCCCCACGGACGGCGCCCCGTCGTTGGCCGGTGGCGTGCCCGTCACCGAGCTGGTGGCCTTGGAGAACGGGGAGGAGGCGCTGACAGTGATCTCGTTGGCCGATGACACCCCGACGCTGGCGTTGGGCACCGCCCAAGGCGTAGTTAAGCGCGTGGCCCAGGGCGATGTGCCGAACAACAAGGATGAGTGGGAGGTCATCGCGCTCAAGGAGGGCGACACCGTGGTGGGCGCCGCCGAATGCAAGGAGGACGACGAGCTGGTGTTTGTCTCCTCGGATGCCTCGCTGCTGCACTTCTCTGCTGCGCAGGTGCGACCGCAGGGCCGGGCGGCAGGCGGCATGGCGGGTATCAAGCTGGGCGCGGGCTGCCAGGTGCTTTTCTTCGGCGTGGCTCGGGCCTCGGTGCGACCGGAGCTGGCCGTGGTCACGGTGGCCGGTTCGGCCTCGATGTTGCCGGGAGTGGGCGGCGGCTCGGTGAAGGTGACGCCCTACGAGTTGTATCCGGGCAAGGGCCGGGCAACGGGCGGCGTCCGCTCCCAGCGTTTCTTAAAGGGCGAGGATCGTCTCATCTTGGCCTGGGTGGGTGAAGGCCCACCTCGCGGCGTCGGCTCCGGCGGTCAGCCCATCGACCTGCCCGCCTCCGACCATCGCCGCGACGGCTCCGGCACTCCCCTATCCGGCCCATTGACTGCCATCGGCTAGCACGGGCGCTATGGGCATTCCCGAGGTCGGCTTTGTGTACATCGCTTCAAACGAGGCTATACCAGGACTCGTCAAGATCGGCTTTACGAGTCGACATCCAGAAGACCGTGCTGCGGAGCTGTCAGGCACTTCAGTGCCGACGCCATTCCGCTTAGAGCGCTACTCCCGAGTCATGCGCCCCAGGCAAGTTGAGAACCATGTGCATGACCACCTCACTGCCAAGCGCGTAAATCCGAAACGGGAGTTTTTCACCACTGATGTGGACTTGGCGTGGATGACTATCGCCAAAGCCGACCGGCAGGTGAATGGCCTTGCCGTTTGGGCACATCCGCGCGTTGAAAGAACCCAGATCAATCAAGGGGATCGATTTATACTGCCAGCCACTCGACACCAGTTTATTATTCCCATCGGGCATCAGAGTCTTATCGAAACCCACAGGGGCCGCCTCGACCCGCTTGATATCTACCAAACACACAGTGATTTGAATCAGATTGAGCTATACGGCGTCCGGGAAGACCAAACTCAATTTGGCTTATCTGAAAACGGGAAGCTTCTCGACGATCCGATTCCCTACCTGAGCCGTGACCGCCTTCATCCGAATGGTAGCATTATCGGCCTAGAACGATTGGCGCCAGGAGAGCGACTTCTTTGGTGCGAACCAAACGGAGCAGCAGTCGCAATCTTCGAAACAACGGACTGGTGCCAACTCGTGTGCCGCACATGGAGTCCACAGTTTTATGAAAATGCCATACCGCTTCTCTGGAACTTTCCGATGACAGATCCATTGCCTACAACAAGACAACGCATCAACGCCATCATCACCGCTCTACCAGGCCAACGCACTTATGCCTTGCATCAACACCGCTCTCCCGAGGCGACACATATCCCTCCTTTGCCTGATGCCTGGCTTCCTCAACTTGCTTCGCGCCGTAGAACTTAGACTCTTAGACTCTGCGCACACAGAACAGTGATTCTGTCGAAAGTCGATTCACTACGATCTTCTTTTTTCGCTTGCGATCTCCTGACTGCAAGCCATTTTGGCATTCCGACACTAAACTCCTAAATCTCTGCCTACATAAATGGTGGCCTAACCTGTACCCCGGATCAACCGTAATGCCGGGCGCGGCGTGGAGATGGGTTGCTGAGTGCCCTTGATTGGAATAGGAATTTGCCCAAATGTCAACCCATGGAGGTCTTGGGGGCTCATTGCCAACTCATTACAGACTTGCACAACACCCATTCCTCGCTCCCGTAACGCCGGAAACACTGTGTCGAAAACTCGCGAGCGCTCTCGATCAATGCCGCCTGGTTCAGAAGTGCGGAAACCGCGCTGCGAAAGCTGCACGCAGTTTTGTCGGTAACTCCACTCTGTAAGCCTACCAAGATCATATAGGCGTTTGGTTGCAGCCATCGCCGAAACCTTGTAGTAGCTGCGGATTCCAAGTATCTGCGACACTGCGGGCTCCCGACCAACGTGTGCAAGCATTGTTTCGCGAGGCATCAATAGAGCCGAGGCGAAAACATCTGCCTCCTTCTCAATTGCCCTACCATCAACACTTGCTGCTCCATCTCTGGCCGCCACCCCCATATGCAGCACTAGATGACCCAGCTCGTGCGCCAGATCGAAGCGAGAACGCTCTGCCGATTTCGCGGTTGACAGAAACACATAGGGAATACCATCAGCCCAAACGCTGAACGCATCAATCGCATCCGCATCCACCGGCAGACTGATCACACGGACGCCGTGCGCCTCACTGAGCTGAATCAGATTCGGCAACGGCTCGCTTCCCCTTCCCCAAATCGCACGCAAAGCCGCCGCAGCCGACTCCGGTTCATGTTGACTCAGTTCAGGCACAACTATGTCTGGCAATGTGAATCGGTCTGCAATCCAGCCATACATCTCCATGCCAAGGCTAGCTGCCGCCCGTGATGCCGTGCGCTGAGCAGCAGTCGCACGCCTAAGCGCACGAAAAAACCCTTGTTCAGTCGGTACAGCTACCCATTCACCACGCGAGAAAAAATTCACTGGCATCTGAAGCGCGAACGCTAGATCTCTAGCCCGGCCAGCTGGCGCTCCCTCAGTTTCGTATATTTGCAGAAGGCGCGTTGAAACATCCAATGCCCCAGACAGCGCAATCTTGGTCAGTCCCCGCCGCTCCCGAGCCAGGCGAATTCGCGACGGGTTCAGCCGCTCCTCAGCGGGCCGTGATGATGAAGTCGACGCCATCGCCATCACCTGCATCCGCAGGTATATCCATCGCCGCCGCGAAGTCCAGACTCGGCAGCAGGATGCGCTCCTGCCAAGCTTCGACCATGCCGCCATCAGACATACGCAGAGGCAGCGACAACTCGGCGCGCAGCTCGCCCTCTTGCGTGCGGTGATAGAGTAAAAACCAAGTCTTCACCGCCGATGCCTTCTCGGCACCCATGTCAGGGAGCAGAACAGCGATGTTGAACTCTAGCTGCCGGTTTACCTCGACCGCGCGAGCAGACGTATTCCCTCTTGGCCTGGCCGTCTTAGGCACGCCTTCTTCGCGACCAGTATCCGAGTTCCCACTCACCGGAACAATTGCCCACTCGCCTTTGGGATCGGTGATCCTTGGTGAGTTCCGTTCATCGCTCAGCTGCCACCCATCTATCGCAAGCCCCTCGCGCAGCTTGCGCACAGTCTCCATCCACCGATAAGTGCCAGCAGCCATGACTGGACTAAAGGTGTCCGCCTGGCGAGCCATCACATCTCCGGCATCTAGCGCTGCGGTCAGACGCTCGGAGTTGATACCTAGCTCGCTCAGTCGCCTGACAGCATCGTCGGCGCAGTGAACTAACGGTTCATGCACCGAGTTGAAGTGGGTTGACATCATGTCCTCCTTTGCGAACAACTGTTCGGAGAATCTTCTCACACCTGTGTCGAAAACCGGAAGTCGAACCACTGCGGCGTGGCGCGGCGAGAGAGTTGGTGCTAGGGCAGGCGCTGGCTTAGGCGGGGGCGGGGATGCCCTGGCGACGTAGCTCCGTGAGCAGGGGCTCCGGGTCGGCTAAGCCGACGACGACGCGATGGTAGTGACCGCCGGTCAAGGTGAGGGCAAGCGCGGGCTGGTTGCGATGAATGTCCAGAAAGGCCAGGCCCTCGTCGGTGCGGTAGGTGCCCACATCGAGGACGCCAGGGATGCGCCCGCCGACCACCTTCAGCGTATGTTCACCGGAGAATGGGCTGCCATACTGCGCCATCGGGTCGGCGATCACTTCTACGCCGGTGATGCGGTCGATCGGCACGGTGAACTCGTGCCGCGCCGACAGCGCCGTTTCCTTGATCGACATGGTAACGATCAGGTTGCCGTCTTCGATTCGTGCCTGGGCCATGACTGCTCCTTAATCAACGCGGTGCAACATCACCCTATGCCACCCCAGCCATCTCCGCAGCCGCTGTCAGTGCCGGGAGCGCGTACAGCGGGAGGCTAAGCAGGCCAGGCGTAGCGCCATAAGGAACCATCGCAGTTCTAACTGCTAGCGAGGGTCGGTAAAGGTCTTGGTAACGCCGCAGAGACTTCGCTTTGGTGTTCGTTTCAGCCTTCACCTCAATGGGAATAACTTGTGAGTCCTGTACCACCACGAAATCTACTTCAGCGGTTCCGCCCTCGGCGCTCCAGTAATGTGGGTCCAGCCTACCCATGGCAATGAGTTGTTGGGCAACGTACTGTTCGGTCAACGCACCCTTGAACTCGGTAAACACGCGATTGCCTTCCACCACAATCTGCGGATCGAGACGTGCAGCAGCAGCTAGCAAGCCAACATCGAGACCAAACAGCTTGAATGCCTTGGTGTCCGCATAGGCGGCAATCGGCAGCAATGGCGCGGTGATTCGTCGCACTTGATGTGTCATCCCGGCATCGCACAACCAATTAATCGCCGTCTCGTATTCGCGAGCGCGAGCACCGGTTCGTACCAGGCCGTAAACGAATTTGCGGTTCTCCCGCGCCAACTGGCTCGGAAGGCTGGTGAAAACCTGACGCAACCTAGGCACCTCGGCAGTCGAGGCGTGCTTGGAAAAGTCCTGTTCATAGGCGATTAGGAGTTGGCTTTGGATGTGCCGCGCCTCATACATGTCGCCCGTGTCAAGGTAAGCAGCGACAGCCTCGGGCATTCCGCCCACCACGTAATACTGGCGCAATAGGTCGGCGTATACGGTGTGCAGCGGGATGGTTAGGCGCAGGTCACCTGCGGTTATGGCCTCGGACAGATCGCGGCGGCCGCTGGCGATGCAGAATTCCAGAAATGACAGCGGGTACAAGTCAAGAAACTCAACCTTGCCCACAGGAAAAGAAGTTGCCCCATGAAGCGCAACTCCGAGCAGTGACCCCGCCCCCACCACGAAGGAATCTGGCAAACGCTCGGCAAAATACTTTAGCGCCGTGAGCGCACGAGGAGCCTCCTGAATCTCATCTAGCGCGATCAAAGTCGCGGTCGGGTCGATTGGGCCTCCGCCATCCAACAAGGCCAGACCAGCCAGGATTCGCCCGACATCAAGATCCTGCTCAAATATTTCTCGAGCAGCCGCCATCTCGTCAAAGTTGACGTAAACCAGCCTGGCAAAGTGACTCTCGCCAAACTCCCTTAGGAGCCAGGTTTTGCCTACTTGTCGCGCACCGCGCAAGATCAGCGGCTTGCGGCGCGAGCGAGTCCGCCACCGCAGCAACGCTTCGAGAGCCAACCGTTCCATCTGACAAGCATAGCATCGTTCACGTTTTTCGTTGGAAAAATGTGAGCGCTCACCGTTTTTTCGTTGGAAAAATGTGTTGCATCATCGATGTTCGCGTACTGAGCGCTGCCTAGGGCCGCTTCTGTTGACGGATTCGCTTCCCCGGCCACGGCGAGGAAGCGCGGCCCTGCAGAAACGGACAGGCTGCACAGGGGGTGGGTTTAGGCTGGTCCGGCGGGATGCAGGCGCCGCAGCCGAGCGCCCTGGCCTCGACGGGAGACATCGCGCCCGTGGCCACCCAGTGGGTTAGTGCCAGGTCAACGTGGTTTACGTAAATGCCCGCGCGGGTAGGGATTCGGCTGGCCGGTATCTCTGCTCGCATCAGTAAGTCAACCATCTGGCCTCGCCAACGTACCCTCATTGAAACCACCTCCTGGTCTTGTCCGTCAAGAAGTCGGCAAGCCTGCCATCGCCCCACCCATCACAAAAGCGTGGCACTCGATGATCGCCGCCTTCTTTTTGCGGCCTGTTCGGCAGTTTGTCGCGGCTAGGCTGGGGCGCATGATGTGTGAGGTTGCGGCGGGCGGGCTGGCCGATATCGGCTTGACCGGCCTGGCCGTGATGGGACGGAATCTGGCTCGAAACCTGGCCCGAAACGGCTACACCGTCGCGGTACACAACCGCTCCTCGGCCAAGACCGCCTCGCTTATTGCCGAGCATGGGCACGAGGGCACCTTCATCCCGGCTGAGTCGCTAGCCAACCTTGTCGCCTCCTTGGCCCGTCCCCGCAAGGTGGTGATTATGGTGCCAGCCGGGGCGGCCACCGACGCCGTCATTACCGCCCTGGTGCCACTGTTGGCCGTGGGCGACATCATTATCGATGCCGGAAATGCCCACTTTCCCGATACCATCCGCCGCGAGACTGCCCTGGCCGCCCAAGGGCTACGTTTTGTCGGCGTGGGCATCTCCGGCGGCGAGGAGGGAGCGCTGCTCGGCCCGGCGATCATGCCCGGCGGCACCCCCGAGAGCTACGAGATGCTCGGCCCGATCCTAGAATCCATCGCCGCGCAGGTAGATGGCGTGCCATGCTGCGCCTACGTCGGACCTAGCGGCGCCGGGCATTTCGTGAAGATGGTGCATAACGGCATCGAGTACGCCGATATGCAGCTGATCGCCGAGGCATATGACCTGCTTCGGCAAGGGCTAGGCGCGAGCCCAGCCGAGATCGGGGAGGTCTTCGACCGGTGGAACGCCGGCGACCTGGAATCCTTCCTGATCGAGATCACCGCCGAGGTGCTGGCCCACGTAGATACCGAGACCGGCCGACCATTTGTGGATGTGATCGCAGATCAGGCCGAGCAGAAGGGCACCGGGCGCTGGACGGTGCAAAACGGCCTCGACCTCGGCGTGCCCATCACCGGCCTAGCGGAGGCCACCTTCGCCCGCGCCCTCTCCGGCGGCCTCGCCCAACGAGAGGCCGCCCGCGCCGCGCTGCCTGCCAACGCTGCGCCGTGGGCTATTACCGACTGGGACCCCTTCATTGAGGATGTGCGCCGGGCGCTTTATGCCTCCAAGGTGGTCGCCTACTCTCAGGGTTTCGAGCAGATCGCGGCGGCGTCGGCCGAATATGGCTGGGACATTGACCGGAGTGCGATGGCTCGCATCTGGCGCGGCGGCTGCATCATCCGCGCCCAATTCCTAAGCCGCATCACCGAGGCATACGAACGCGATCCACACCTGCCCCTGCTGCTGGCCGACCCCTACTTCCGCCAAGCAGTGGCAGATGGTCTGGCCGCCTGGCGCCGCGTGGTGGCCGCCGCCGCGACGCACGGGGTGCCCGCCCCGGCCTTCGCCTCATCGCTTGCCTACTACGACGGCCTGCGCGCCGACCGCCTCCCGGCTGCGCTCATCCAGGCGCAGCGCGATTTCTTCGGCGCCCACACCTACCGTCGCATCGACAAGCCCGGCACCTTCCACACCCAGTGGTCAGCCAACCGCACCGAAATTGAAATCTAGGTCACATCATCAATGTGCGGGACAATTACCCGGTGACTTCGATTCGTGCCGCCCATGCGACCCTTGTTGTTGAGTCCGAGGCTCCTGAGGGGGTGCGGCGCGTTGTCAAAAAGGTGGCGGGTGATTTTGAGCGGGTGACCGGGGTACGGCCTGCCATTGCCGACCTGATGACCGACGATCACGGCGCTCCGGTACTGGTCGCTACCCTCGGACAGTCACCGATCATCGACGCGTACATCGCAAACGGCTGCTACGACGCGCAGGCCATCGCGGGCAAGCGCGAGGTGTTCCAGATCGCCAGCCTCGGCGATGCGCTGCTCGTCGTCGGCTCCGACCTGCTCGGCACCATCTACGGGGCCTACGCCCTGGCTGAACATTTAGGCGTATCCCCGCTGCATTACTGGGGCGATGTTGAACCCGAGCCGCGCCCGGAGGCCACGCTGGACGCCTCGCTGCTTCAGGTAAGCCGCGAGCCGTCCGTGCACTACCGCGGCTTCTTCATCAACGATGAATGGCCCAACTTTGGCACCTGGACCCACAAGACCTTCGGCGGGTTCACCGCCAAGATGTATGACCACGTCTTCGACCTGCTGCTACGCCTGCGCGGCAACTACCTGTGGCCAGCCATGTGGTCTTCCTCTTTCGCTGACGATGGCCCCGGTCGGGCCTCGGAGGAGCTGGCGACGCTGTATGGGATCACGGTCGGCGCCTCGCACCACGAACCGTGCCTGCGCGCCTCCGAGGAGTGGGGGCGCACCTTGGGTTCCGATTCCCCTTACGGCACGGAATGGGACTTCGCCGCTAACGCCGAGGGGTTGACTCGGTACTGGGCCGACGGTCTGGCCCGTTCGGGCGGGCAGGGCCGCATGGTGACCATCGGGATGCGCGGCGAACGAGATTCGGCCCTGCTCGGCGAACACTCCCCCATTGCCGACAATGTGGAACTGCTGAAGAAGATCATCACCGTCCAGCGCGACCTGATTGCCGAGTATGACCCCGGCGCCGAGCAGATGCTCGCGCTATACAAGGAGGTCGAGGCATACTTCTCCGGCAATGATGAGGTGCCCGGCCTAAAGGATTGGGACGGGCTAAACGATGTGATTTTGATGCTGTGTGATGACAACTTTGGGTTCGTTCGCACGCTACCCACTCCCGAGCTGGCCGGACGCCGCTTCGGCTTGTACTACCACCTTGACTACCACGGTGGACCGATCAGTTACGAGTGGATGCCCTCGACGCCGCTGGCTAAAACGTGGGAGCAGCTATGTAAGGCGTATGAGTTTGGCGTCCGCGATGCGTGGGTAGTTAACGTCGGCGATCTGAAGTTCAACGAGGTCTCGCTGGCTCATTTCATGGCGATGGCCTACGACATGGAGTCCTACGGTGCGGCCAGTCTCGGCGGGGCGACAACCTGGCTCCGTCAGTGGTGCGCGGTCACCTTCCCGGCCACCTGTGCCCAGACGCAGGAGACCATCGTCGATGCGCTTGCTGGCCTGCTGCGTCTCAATGGTCGCCGCCGCCCGGAGGCGATCAACTCCGACATCTACCACCCAACACATCACGGCGAAGTGGACCGCCTACTGGCCGAGGCCGATTGGGTAGAGGGGCTGGCCGAGACGGCGCTGATGGCAGCGGGCCAGACCTCGCCGCAGACCCGCGCGGCGGTGTGGTCGATGGTGTGGCTGCCCGTCAAGGCGAGCCTGAACCTGTTGCGAACGCACCTGTATGCGGCCAAGAACCGGCATTACGCGGCCCAGGGTAAGACCGTGGCAAACGCCTACGCCTCCCTGGTGAGCGACTGTATCGAGGCCGACCGGGCGCTGATGGCCGAGGTTGCGAGCTTCAGGGGCGGCAAATGGTGGGGTCATCACCTAGAAGAGCATATTGGTTTTACGCAGTGGAACGAGTTCGCGAACCGCTACCCCCTGCGCACGCTGGTAGAACCGGTAAACGAGGCGCGGCTCGTCGTCTCCCGCAAGGATGAGGCGCGCATCTACCACCGGGTTTACGGCCCGCCGATGACCGTGACGGTAGATGACTTCCAGGATGCCGGGGTGGAGCAGGTGGCCATTGAGGTGGCCAACGATGGCGACGCCCCGCTGGGCTATCGCATTGAGGCTGACGATCTGCCCGCCTGGCTGCGTGTGACGCCTATGGCCGGGATCATCAATGGGCAGACCGAGGTGGTGTTGCGCTGCGACCGCTCGCGCCTGCCCGCCGATGGTTCGATTGTGTCGGCGCGCTTGGCGATCCTGGGCGACGATGGCGCCCAGGTGGAGGTTGCGATCTCGGCGAGCAGCCCGGAGACAGCCGACCTGCCGCCGATGACCTTCCTGCCGCGCCGAGGCGTGATCGCAATGAATGCGGATCAGGTGGCGGGCGTGAGCTGGACGCCCAAGGCGTCGTTCACGGTGTTGGCGGATCACGGGCGCACCGGCGTGGGCCTGACATTGCGCCCGGTGACGGCCGCTTTTGCCGAGGGTGAGCCTGCGCCGAGTGCAACCTACCGCTTCGCGCCACCGACGGTTGGCGAATGCACGGTCGAGGTGTGGACGACGCCGGTAAACCCGGTGGCGGCCCACTCCCCGCTGCGGCTGGTGCTGGAGTCTGGCTCAATGCCAACCGACGCACCACCACCTGGAACAATCAGCCTTGTCGAAGCGGCGACACCATCCGATAAGCAACGACAGATTCTCACCACGGTTCCCGCCGACTTTGTCGCATTCCATACCGACCTGCGATGGTGTCAGGGCGTGATGGATAACATCCGCGTCACCAAGGTGACGATTCGCACATCCGAGGGTGTAAACGAGGTCACGATCAGCCCCCTAGAGCCGGGCCTGATCGTCGAGCGCATCCTCGTTTACCCAACCGGCAGCCCACCCCCACCCTCCTACCTCGGCCCCCCAACCTCGTACCACACCCCCGGCTACACCGGGTGACCTACCCGAGCGAGCGACCGCCAAATCACCGCCCCGCCCACTTGAACCGGCCATAGCCAGCCCCCGCGTCATCCTGCGCGGAGCGACGAAGGAGCGAAGTCGCAGGACCTAGACCCAGACAGTAACCATCTGAGCCTGGGTTCTGCGACTCGCTCCGCTCCCGCAGAATGACGACTCCCCCGGTAGTTCCTAACTTTTGTCACCTGGCTTAGCTCCTTCTCGGACACTAATTTTGGACACCCGCTACCGCTGGTCGTACTCATGTCATCACTTCCGGTCTGATTCATACCTCAAAACCTCGGACTATAAATAATGATGTCAACGTTTGGAGCGTTATTGGTATACATTATGATCCACCAATACCCACCAAGATCATCTAAAACAAACTCACGCCTAATGAATATCTCCTCAGGAGCCGAAGCCACCCGCCCCTCCCAACCACTCTCAAGCAACATGGTGATGATTGGCTCAGCCAAACCCTCAGCCGACTCACC
>WQZL01000035.1 GCA_009780755.1 Promicromonosporaceae bacterium
CCCCTCCCAGCGGTATGCCAGGTCGAGGGCATCCCGCGGCTCGCTTTGGCCGACGCCATACGGGAACGATGCGTGCAGCTCATCGTTGTCCAAGGCCCACCACCGATACTCCAGGCCGGAGCCGGAGATGCCGCCACTGGTGCCGCCCTGGGAGGCACCATCCCCGTCATCGGCCTGCACGGGGGTGGCTTCGAGCAGCAGCGCCGCGCCATATCCGGCTGCCGCCAGCGCGATGATGGCCAACAGTTGGATCACCCGCCGTCGCCCGCGCCGTTTTCTGCTCGATACTGGTTGACCGATGGTCTGGTTGGGGAACATCTCCGCCTCCTTTGGTGGGGCGACGACGTTACGCCTTGCCTGGGGGGACACAACACCCCCTGTCCACGATGTGAGACAAATCCAGGAACGGCCGCTCCGGGGATGGCTTATCCGCCAAGTTTTGTTATTAGGAAACAAATCTGTGCCGTAATTACGCGGCGTCATCCGTTAGCGTTACTACGAGTGCGCCGCTAAGGTGAGGCGGTGAGTAATTTGCTGAACTTCGCACGCCGTTATCCATTCGTGTTAGCGACCATCGTGGTCGCGGCGGCGGGCGGGATTCTCGCCTTTACCGCGTCCGATGCGGTCAAGTGGGTGGTAGGCGGTTATGCCGCGCTGATGGCGCTGCGCGCCTTCGTAGGCATGATTAAGGAACTAATCGGCGGCTCGCTTGGCCTAGACATTCTCGCGGTAACCGCCATCGGTGCCACCATCGCGGTTGGCGAGGTCTGGGCATCCATCGTCATTGTCTTGATGCTGACCGGTGGCGAGGCTTTAGAGGATTACGCCGCGAACCGCGCCAAGCGAGACCTGACCGCCCTGGTATCCAACGCACCGCAGGCGGCCCATGTGGTGACGCTGCCCGATGGTTCCGCCGGGCCGGGCGAAACCCCCGCCGATGAGGTTGCCATTGGGTCGCGCGTCCTGGTGCGAGCGCATGAGGTGGTGCCGCTAGATGGCGTCCTCGTCTCCGCCTCGGGTGTGTTCGATGACTCCTCGCTCACCGGCGAGTCACTGCCCGTGGAGCGGGCCGCGGGCGATGAGGTGTTATCCGGCGCCATCAACGGCGCGTCCGCCGTGGAGATCGACGTCACGCGCGGCGCCGCGGACTCGCAGTACCAGCAGATCGTGGCCCTCGTGGAAAGCGCGGCGGCCTCGAAGGCTCCGATGGTTCGCATGGCCGACCGCTATGCGGTGCCCTTCACCATCGTGTCCTTGCTCATCGCCGGTCTCGCCTGGTGGCTCAGCGGCGACCCCCACCGGTTTGCCCAGGTATTGGTGGTAGCCACCCCATGCCCGCTAATCATCGCGGCCCCGGTATCCTTCATGGCCGGTACCTCGCGGGCGGCCCGGCGTGGGGTAATCATCCGCTCCAGCGCCTCCCTGGAGAAGCTATATAAGGCGCGCGCGTTCGCCTTCGACAAGACCGGGACCATCACCAAGGGCGCCCCTGAACTGATTGACACCCGCGCCATCGCTCACGATGCCACCACCATGTTGCGGCTGGCCGCCAGCGCCGAACAGGGCAGCGCTCACGTGCTGGCGACGGCAATCACGGCGGGTGCACAGGCTCAGGACTTGCCCCTATCGACGCCGCAGGAGCTAGTGGAGGCCAGCGGCGGCGGCATCACCGCTCGCGTCGATGGCCAGGCCGTCGTTGTTGGCAAGCGGGATTTCGTGGCTCAACAGCTTGGCGCGGAGGTAGCGGCGGCGGCGCTGGAACCTGGCGAGGTAGCCGTACATGTTGGCATTGATGGCGCCTACGCTGGGTATCTGGTGCTGCGGGATCAGGTTCGCCCCGACGCCGCCGATACCGTGTCCTCGCTGTTTGCGCAGGGCATCGGGAGCGTGGCGATGTTCACCGGCGACGCCGCAGCAACGGCCCGACACATCGCAGACCAGGTTGGCATCACGGATGTCAACGCTGACTGCCTGCCCGCCGACAAGGTGGCAGGGGTGGGGGCCATCCGGCAGCGCCCGGTGGTGATGGTTGGCGACGGCGTCAATGATGCCCCGGTACTCGCGGCCGCCGATGTCGGGATCGCGATGGCGGCACGCGGCTCTACTGCGGCCAGCGAATCTGCCGATATTGTCATCCTGCCCGACTCCCTGCACCGGGTGGCCGAAACGCTCGCCATCGGCAGGCACACCGTCTCCGTGGCACTACAGGCCATCTGGATCGGCATCGGCCTGTCAATCGCGCTGATGCTCTTTGCCACCACCGGCATGATGCCAGCGGTGGTCGGCGCCTGGGTGCAGGAGGTGGTCGATATCGTCACCATTCTCTGGGCGCTTCGTGCCGCCACCGTCACCCTAAAGGGCGTAAAGGTGACACCTACCGTTAGCGCGACTGGTAGGGGCTGATTACCACCTCAACGCGCTGGAACTCCTTGAGGTCGGAGTAACCGGTGGTGGCCATGGCCCGCCGGAGGGCGCCGATCAGGTTTAGCGAGCCGTCGGCCTTGCTGCATGGGCCGTACATGATCTGTTCTAGCGTGCCAGCGGTGCCCACTGCGACCCGCTCCCCGCGGGGCAGCTCGGGGTGATGCGCCTCGGTGCCCCAGTGCCAGCCCTGGCCGGGCGCCTCGGTGGCCCGAGCCAAAGCCGCGCCCACCATCACGGCGTCGGCGCCCATCGCCACGGCCTTGACAATATCCCCGGAGCGTCCCAGACCGCCGTCGGCTATCACATGCACGTAGCGGCCCCCGGATTCGTCCAGGTAGTCGCGACGGGCGGCGGCGATGTCGGAGACCACGGTGGCCATCGGCGAGTGGATACCGAGCGCGACGCGGGTGGTACCGGCGGCGCCACCGCCAAATCCGGCCAACACCCCGGCGGCGCCGGTACGCATTAGGTGCAGGGCCGCGGTATAGGTGCTAGCTCCGCCGACGATGACCGGCACATCCAGCTCGTAGATGAACTGTTTGAGGTTTAGCGGCTCGGCGCCGCTGGAAACGTGTTCGGCTGAGACGGTGGTGCCGCGGATCACGAATAGGTCAACCCCGGCATCGACCACGGTTCGGTAGTGTTCGGCGGTGCGCTGCGGGCTGAGCGCACCGGCCACGGTTACCCCGGCGGCGCGAATCTCTTGGAGGCGCTGAGTGATTAGTTCGGGCTTGATCGGCTCGTCATAGATCTCCTGCATGGCCCGCGTGGCGGTGTCGGGCGCGAGCGCAACGATCTCTTCGAGTACCGGACCTGGCTCCTCATAGCGCGTCCACAACCCCTCCAGGTCGAGTACGCCGAGGCCACCAAGTTTGCCCACCGCGACGGCGGTGGCCGGACTCATCACCGAGTCCATCGGGGCTGCCATGATTGGCGTCTCAAACTGGTAGGCGTCAATCTGCCAGCCCACCGACACATCCTCCGGGTCGCGGGTACGCCGGGAAGGCACCACCGCGATGTCATCAAAGGAGTAAGCCCTGCGCCCCCGCTTGCCGCGCCCAATCTCAATATCGATACTCACAACGCCCAGTCTATCCACGCCCCCACCCCCTACCGTTGCCCCTGTTCGGGTATTTGTCGGTGGGGTGTGACAGGGTTGAGGTAGATGAAAGGATGTAGTCATGAACGAGACAACTTGGGCCAGCGAGCCAGTGTTGGGGTTTGACACCGAGACGACGGGAGTGAGTACCGCCAATGACCGGATCGTGACGGCGGCGGTGGTACTGCGACTTCCGGGCAGACGAACGGAGGTGCAGACCTGGCTAATCAATCCCGGCGTCGAGATTCCGGCGGCGGCCACCGCCGTGCATGGCATCTCCACGCAACACGCGGTCGAGTTTGGGGCGGCGCCGGTAACGGCGCTGGCGGAGATAGCCGCCACACTGGCCGAGCATCTGCGGGCGGGGATACCGGTGGTGGCATACAACGCCTCCTTCGACCTGCAATTGCTCGATGCGGAACTGGCTCGGTACGGGTTGCCGACGCTGCCTAAGCGCCTGGGCCACTCGGTAGCCCCGGTACTCGACCCCCTGGTGCTAGATCGGTGGCAGGATCGTTACCGCAAGGGCAAGCGCACGCTCGGTGACCTGGTACGGCACTACGGCGTCGCGACCCAAGGCGATCTCCACGCCGCCGATGTGGACGTGCTGACCACGCTTGATGTACTCGAAGCCTTGGCGCGCAAATACCCGGCATTGGCGGCGGCAAGCCTGGCCGAACTGCATCAGGCGCAGATCGAGGCGCACCGCGCCTGGGCCGAGAACTTTAACCAGTGGCGGCAGAGCCAAGGCTTTGACGGCCCCGGCGCCAACCCAAACTGGCCGGTCTAGGCAGCCTGCTCGAAGGCGCCGGTGAACTGACTTTGGTATAGCGCGTCGTAGGCGCCATTTAGAGCCAGCAGTTCCTCGTGCGTGCCCTGCTCGACGATGGCACCGTTCTCCATCACCAGAATCAGATCGGCATCCCGGATGGTGGAGAGGCGGTGGGCGATCACGAACGACGTGCGACCCTCTCGCAGCTTTGCCATAGCGCGCTGTAGCAGCTTCTCCGTGCGGGTGTCTACCGATGAGGTGGCCTCATCCAAGATCAGGATTGATGGCCGAGAAACGAAGGCTCGCGCGATGGTTATTAGCTGCCGCTCGCCCGCCGACAGGTTCGCGGCGTCTTCCTCCAGCATGGTGTCATAGCCGTCGGGCAGCGAGTGCACAAACCGATCCACCTTGGTGGCGACGGCGGCGGCCAGCACCTCTTCGTCGGTGGCATCTTGGCGCCCATAACGGATGTTCTCCCGGATGGTGCCGGCGAACAGCCACGTGTCCTGAAGCACCATGCCGGTGCGGGCGCGGGCGGCGTGGCGCGTGATGGAGCCGATGTCTTGTCCATCGACAAGGATGGCGCCGCTCTGCGGGTCGTAGAACCGCATCAGCAGGTTCACCAGCGTGGTCTTGCCCGCGCCGGTGTGACCGACAATGGCTACGGTCTGGCCGGGGCGTACCGTAAAGGACAGATCCTCGATCAGCGGCTGGTCTAGGTCGTAGGCGAACTTCACGTTGCGGAACTCAATCACGCCCTCACCTAAAGCGGGAGCCGGAGCATCGGCGGCGTCTGGTTCCTGCTCATCGGCATCGAGCAGTTTAAAGACGCGCTCGGCCGAAGCGGTGCCCGACTGCACCACGGCTGCCATGCCGCCCAGTTGCGATAGGGGCTGGGTAAACATCTGCGTGTACTGCACGAATGCCTGCACCGCGCCGAGCGTCATCGCCCCACCGGCCACAAACAGGCCACCGACCACGGCGATGCCCACGTAGCTCAGATTGCCAATGAAGCTCATGGCGGGCCACATAATGTTCGAAAGGAACTGGGCCTTGAACGACGACTCGTACAGGTCTTGATTCTCGACGGCGAAGGATTCGGCGAAGTCCTTTCGGCGACCAAACACCTTGACCAGCGCGTGCCCGGAGATGGATTCTTCAACGCGGGAGTTCAGGCGGCCCACCTTGCGCCACTGTAGGCCGAACGCCTTCTGCGACTTGGGGCCGATCACGCCGAAGATCACGCCCATTAACGGCAGCGTGACCAGGGCGATCAGCGCAAGCTGCCATGAGAGCCAGAACATCATCGCCAGGACGCCGATCACGGTCAGGATTGCCGTCAAGGCGCCCGAGATTGACTGTTGCATGGTCTGAGTGATGTTCTCGATGTCGTTAGTCATCCGCGAGATCAGCTCACCACGCCGCACCTTATCGAAGTAGCTCAGCGGCAAGCGGTTGATCTTCGCCTCGACATCCTCCCGCAGCTTCCAGATGGCCCGCATGACCACGACGTTGAAGATAAAGCCCTGCGCCCAGTCCAGCATCGAGCTGACGACGTATAGGGCAAGCACGACTAACAGCAGCTGGCCCAGCCGGGAAAAGTCGATGCCCGCGCCGGCCACAAAGTTATCCATCGCGGCGATCATGTCGGCGAAGGTGTCGCCGCCCGCTTGGCGGGCAAATTCGATGGCCTGTTCGTGACTGATACCAGCTTGGAACTGACTCGACATGAAGCCGGTGAATATCTCGTCCGTGGCATTCATCAGCACTCGCGGTGCCCAGATGGTCAGCACCACCGATACGGTACCCATCAGCGCGACGAGCACCATCGCCAGCTTGTGCGGGGCCAACATGGCGATCATTCGGCCAAAGGATTCCTTAAAGTTGTCAGCCTTGCCCGGAGCGACGCCGTCCCAGGAATCGGAGGCGATGCGCGCCTCCTCCCCCAGCTCGATCTCGCGTTGTTCGATGGCGGCCTGCCTAGCGGCCTCGGCGTCCATTACGTTAGTGGTTTCGACAGGCTCAACCACCGAGGTGTCGGTGGCCTGGTTCTTCCGCTTGCTCATGGCTGGGCCTCCTCTCCCTGGGTGCCGGTATCACCCTCAGGGGTGGTTGTCGAAACCACTGACGGAGCGTCGAGTGATAGCTGCGACTCGGCGATCTCGCGGTAGGTCTGGTTGGTTGCCAACAGCTCATCGTGGGTGCCGATGCCGGTCAGGCGGCCATCGTTGAGTACCAGGATCGCGTCAGCGTCCATGATGGATGAGACGCGCTGGGCGACAACAAACTTGGTGACGTCCGGCATCTCCTGCCACAGTGCGGCGCGCAGGTTGGCGTCGGTGGTGACATCGAGGGCGGAGAAGGAATCGTCGAGCAGCAGGATGTTCGGGTGACGCAGCACGGCTCGGGCGATGGCCAGGCGCTGCCGCTGCCCACCGGAGACGGTGGTGCCGCCCTGGGAGATGGTGGCGTCTAGTTCGCCGTCCATCTCGGCTACGAATCCGGCGGCCTGCGCGATTTCGAGGGCACGCCATACCTCGGCATCGGTGGCATCCTCCTTACCGAGCCGCGTGTTCGACGCGACGGTGCCTGCGAACAGGAAGGGGCGCTGCGGCACGAGGCCGAGGCCCGACCATAGGGTTTCTAGCTCTAGCTCGCGCACGTCTACGCCGCCCACCTCGACCACGCCGGAGGTGGGGTCGATCATTCGGGAGATCAGGTTCAGCAGCGTGGTCTTGCCTGCGCCGGTGGAGCCGACAACGGCGACGGTTTGGCCGGGCTGCACCGTAAAGGAGATGTTGTGTAGCACCGGCTCCTCGGCGCCGGGGAAGGCGAAGGTGACATCGTCGAACCGGATGGAGCCGGGGGCGGGCAGTTCCCGCACGGGGTTTGCTGCTTCGGTGAGGGTGGGTTCGACATCGAATACCTCGCCGATGCGCTGTGCGGAGACGGCGGCGCGCGGGATCATCATGGTCATGAAGCTGGCCATAAGCACACCGGAGAGAATCTGCGCCACATACTGCATGAACGCCATCAGGGTGCCGATCTCGACCGTGCCGCCATCTATTTCGATGGCGCCGAACCACAGCACACCTATGACCGTGACGTTGAGTATGAGCATGACCACGGGGAAAAGGAAGACGAACAGCGAGCCTGCCTTACGCCCTACCTCGGTGATGTCGGTGTTGGCCTTGCGGAAGCGGGCGGCCTCGATGCTTTCGCGGACGAAGGCGCGCACCACACGCACGCCGGTCAGCTGCTCGCGGGTGATGCGGTTGATGTCATCCAGCTTGACTTGGTAGGCGCGGAATAGCGGCAGCATCTTGGAGATGATGATTAAGGAAATCACCAGCAGCAGCGGCACGGAGACGCCGATCAACCAGGACAGACCCACATCTTGTCGCAGCGCCATGATGATGCCGCCAATGGCGAGCATGGGGGCGCTGACCATCATGGTCGAACCCATCATCGCCAGGGACTGCACCTGCTGTACGTCATTGGTGTTGCGCGTAATCAGGGAACCGGCGCCGAACTGGGAAACCTCGCGCTCGGAGAAGCCAGAAACGCGGCTGTAGATGTTGTCCCGCAGGTCGCGCCCTAAAGCCATTGATGCCTTGGCGGCCAGGCGCATGGCGATGACGGAGGCAACAATCTGCGCGAATGAGACCAGCAGCATCCAGCCGCCAGTGCGCCAGATCACGCCGGTATCACCGGTGGCGACACCTTGATCGATGATGTCGGCATTTAGGTGAGGCAGCCACAACATGCCCAGTGCGGCGAGGAACTGGAAGAGCAACACTCCCAGCATCAGCCATCGGTACGGGCGCAGGTAACGCCATAGCAGGTGACGAAGCACGCGGGTCTCCATTTGGTTTGGTTCGAGGTGGCTTTAGCAGGATTCACCAAAGGTTTCTTTAGGCGAGAACCCTCATCTTTCGCCTTCCGGTGAGGACTCTGACCTGCGCAGATACTCCGGTGCGCCATCAGGGACTCGAACTCCAAACTCGTTGGCTAAGAACCGTCCCTGGGCTGCTGCCGCAGGTTAGCCTAGCACCCCGGCGTTAGGGGAAGTATCGATTATTGGGCCGTGCCCCGAACTGAAGCGGCCTGCGCCGGACGCTAGCATCTGGGATGGTCGAGGGCACGACGACAATTCCCGACGCCTCACCGCCCGCAGGAGAGGTGGCGGACCGTCTTGATGAGGCAACCAAGTCGGCTGACTCGGCCGTTCCGCCCGGGTTTACTCATCACCAACCAGACATCACTGTGGCTGCCGGGGAGACTGTGTTCACCAACGACCTAGTGACCATCGTCTACACCGAGACGACGGTCGATTCCATTTCGATGGACATCTGGTTTGAGACCACCAACCACACCGACACCGAATTCGCCATCTTTACTAGTGTTTCGTCACCTGATCTTCGACGACGTAGGCTTGGCACGCTCACCGGACTTCTCACCAACGGCGACACCGGAACCTAACGGGATGCACCAGAACTTCCCGGCACGCTGCGGGAAGAGAAGGAGGTGAACGCGATGGAGATCAACATCTTCGTCATCAGTGAGTGCGTCTGCGCATGCGAGAGGGCCAAGACCCCGAACATAGCCATATGGTTCTCGGGAGTCTCAGCCCTCAACGCGCTGATGCACTTACTTCGCTACCTGATCTGCTGATCTAGTAGCAACCCAGGGCGGGGGAAGCAGACACTTCCTCCGCCCTGGACCCAGCCTACAACAACGTAAGCGCAACTCGCAGCTCTTCTTGGGCTAGGGTCAGCCGATCTGCTGAAGCATCACCGGGATATGACACAGGCCCCCGCTCTACTGGGCGGAGGCCATGTCGATCATTCGATGTGCGCCATCAGGGACTCGAACCCCGAACCCGCTGGTTAAGAGCCAGCTGCTCTGCCAATTGAGCTAATGGCGCGCAGCGAAGAACAATACCACCCCTAGCGAGCGCCGCCAACCCAACCCCGGCAGCCACCAACACCAGGTTCTGCGACTTCGCTCAGGATGATGTGGCTTTTCTACAGGTAAAGGCCAGTGGAGTCGTCGTGTTCCGTCTGCTGGCTAACCCCGTGCACGTCGCGTTCGCGCAGCAGGACGTAGTCAGCGCCGGCCACATCCACCTCGGCTCGCTCCTCGGGGTCGAAGAGTACCCGGTCGCCGATGGCCACCTGCCGCACATGTTCGCCCTTGGCGACGACGACAGCCCACGCTAGACGCTTCGGCCCCTGGGCCGTGACCGGGATGACCAGTCCTTCGGCCGAACGCCGCTCCGAGGAGTCAACCTCAGGCTGCACCAACAGCCGGTCGAACAACATGCGGATCGGAACAACCGAAGCCGGAAACACTGATGTACTCACGAGACAACGGTATACGACACACCTCTATGCCACGACCCAGCCTCGTCAATCGTAGATTGGCTCCCATAAGCCAATTTGCCACTCTCTCTCTCCTGGGTTATACTAGGAGTGCGTGAGTGGCGGAATTGGTTTACGCGCAAGATTTAGGTTCTTGTGTCCTTGCGGACATGCGGGTTCGAGTCCCGTCTCACGCACAATGGGTCGCGATCACACATTAGCCTGATCGCGACCCATTTATTTTCTTGCTTGCACCGGCAAAGTTTGGTGTTTGTGCATGACAGTTTGGGCACAGAAAGCGAAGATTGTCTGCGCGGTTATCCCGAAAGTCTCCGTTCACATGATCTATGTGCAATGTAAGTTTCTTGTCTCGCCAGATTCCATCGCACCCACACTCGGCACAACAGTAGGCCGCGCCCAGCTCAATCAGCGCGCGCCGCAGGCGTTCCGGCTTATGCCTTCGGGTTAATGTAAAGTCACACACCAGAAGTTGAGCTGCTTCAACCTTTCCAGGCTGTTTTGCTCCGCCTTGATAACGCACAAAATGACTGGTATCAATTCCCAACTCCTTGATTCTGCGACTGATATACGCGTGGGTACCACCCGCTTGAGTCAACCCAAGGTATCGCAACACTCCTGCTACAGAAGTCGAGTTAACTACAGCCTCTCGCAGAAGTTCTGGGCGATAACGCACGCCTTTTGTGAAGTGACTCGTGTCAACACCCAATTCTCGTAACCGTTTACTAATGTGACTATGCAGCCCACCGGCTGTCGATTCACCCAGATAACGCAGCACCTCAGAAATCGTGAACGAGTGTGCCGCTGCCTCAACCAGCCGCTCATAGGTGTACTTCACTTCACGTCCCATGCCTCCACCTTAGACCTGACCACTGACAACGAGGAGCCGGGCGAAAAATCAAGCTTACCCATGTTCAGCTGAGGGCAACGAAATTGTTGAGAAGCGGGGGGAGGAGCATAACAACGCCGCCTTCGCGAAGGACCATCTACAGCTCGCGGTGGCGGAAGCGGGTTATGGCTAGGGCCAGCAGGATGGCGGCAAGGGCGGCACCGGTGACTAGGGGAAGCCAGAGGGCCAGACCGTCTGGTGGCGTGCCCGCCCCGAGTGCGCCCGTGATGCTGATGAGGCCCGCCGGGGTGTATCTCGCCAGCATCGGAATGGCGCCAAGGAGCGCGAGCAGAAAGTAGACGCCGATGCCAACTCCGGCCGCCCCGGCCACCGCATCTATGGCGGAGGATGCGAGCAGCGAGGCGCTAACCAGTACCGCGACCAACACCAGCCAGGCGCCCGTCGAGGCGAACACCGCCCCGAGCGGCGCCTGGCCGAAAGCGATCCGGGTCACCACCCAGGTGGCTGCCGCCCCCATCATCGAGACGAGGGCGACGAAACCGAACTGCGCCATCCAGTGCGTCAACACGTACGCGGTACGTGAGGCCGGTTTCACCAGCAGCGAGGCGGCAACCCCGGAGCGCATCTCGGAGTTGATCGCCCCGGCCGCCAACACAATGACGACAAACACCATGATCTCCGAAAGGGTGCTAGTCCACTGCCCGTAGGCATCGAAGGGTGTCGGATCGGGCAGGTTAAAAATGTTTACCTGCCCGGCAGGCAACGCCCAGGCCAGAATGTTCGAGGCGTACAACGCCATCAACGGTCCGGAGACGGCGAAAACGATGATGGCTGCCGGGAGTACCCAACCCCGCAAGGTGGAACGAATTTCTCTGACCCGCAGACGCAGCAGCGCCGATGCGCCATTCATCTTGCCACTCCTACCGTAGAAACGAAGATATCTTCAAGGGTGGACTCCGCCGGGTTCAGCCGAAGCAGGCGAAGGCCCAATGAGGCAACGAGCGCCGGAAGGCACGCCGTGGCCTCATCGTGACCGGTGGTGGTGAGTACCAGCGTCCCTGCCACCTTGCCGTCAGCAATCCTCACCACCCACGGTTGCCTGCTAAGAGCTTCCCGTAGCCGAGCCGCATCGTCTACCTCGACGATTAGGCGACCATCGTGGGTCCCATACTCCGCCCGCACATCAGCGAGCGGTCCCTGCGTGACCAAATGCCCTCGATCAATGATGGCGACGGTGTCGCAAACCCGCTCTACATCGGAAAGCAGGTGGGTAGAGAAGAATACGGTGGTGCGGCCGCGCAGCTCGGCTAGCAGGTCGAGGACGGCCCGACGGCCCAGCGGATCGAGCGCCGAGGTTGGTTCGTCGAGCATCAACAGCCTCGGGGCGTTTATCAGCGCCTGGGCCAAGCCGAGCCGCTGCCGCATCCCCCGCGAGTAGCCGCCCACCTTCGACTTCACCTCGGCCAGACCGGTGAGTTCCAGCAGCTCACCGATGCGAGCCTGAGCGATGTTCTTGGGCAGGCCGAACAGGTCTGCCGCGTGCCGCATAACATCCTGAGCGGTCATCCACGAAAAGAATCCCGGCACGTCCGGGCAGTAGCCAACCAAACCCCGCGCCTCAGCGTCACCGGGAATATGCCCAAACACTCGGGCGGTTCCGCTTGTTGGCCGCGATAGGGCGAGCAGGATACGCAGCGTGGTGGTCTTGCCTGCGCCGTTTGCCCCCAGGAACCCGAACACCGAACCCGGTTCAACCCTAAGATCGAGACGATCAAGGGCGCGGTGTTCGCCATACTCCTTTACCAGACCATCGATCTCGATAGCCGGGGTCATGGCTGTTTCCCATAGAGCGTATCGATCACGCTGTGGATCGCGTCACCCCTGGAGCTGGCGTTTATCGCTTCGTCGGTCAATTGCACCTCGCGCCTGCCCGCAGTGAGGAATATGACCGGGCCGACAAAGTTTAGAAACACGACGATCAGCACCCACGGCCATTTCTTCTCAAAAACGAGGCGGTCGGCCGGCGTTCGATAGAGCACGATCAGGGCAATCGCCAGCATAGTCAGCTGAACAATAAGGGCCACGGCTAGCCCGATAAGAACAGGGGTCGATAGATTAAACATGTTTGCTCCAAATACGACTCAGGGCGCGGCGGATGGGCACGACGAGGGTGGCTAGGGTGGCGGCTCCGGCGACGGGAACCGCCGCGAGGGGAAGAAGTTCCCATCTATCCTGCTGTGGGTTCTTCGTTTGTGCCTGGGCTACGGTCGTGGCCACTGCGGCGACGGAGAGTACCGCCATCGACGAGGATAGGGCGGCACGGATGAGTCGATCCTCGGGGTGTTCTTGGGGTAGCTGCGCCCAGGCCGCCGGAATTGCGCCAAGCGCAGCCTGCAAGATGAGCGTCGCCTTGGGCGCCTTTCTCGGCAGCTTTCGCCAAGATGCCGCCAGGGTAATGCTGGTGATTCCGGCGATGACTGCCGGTACCGCCTGGGCCACTCGCAGCTCCACCTCCGAGATGGCCTCGAACACCTCGGGGCTGGCATCATCGGGTCGCAGCAAGCCGAGCCGCACGGCGAGCGCCCCGTAGTTAAGGCGCCAGCCCAACCCAAAGATCCGGGGCACGATGATGCGCGGATTCAGCGGATCCCAAGCGCGAGTGCGCACCTCCGCGCTGCCTGGGCCACGGGTTTCCACCGGCAGACCGAGTACACGCCACTGTGGGTCGGCGGGCTGAGGCGGGTCGGTCAGCGCCGCGCTGAGCTGCGCCGCATAATCACCGGCGTCGCCGAGCGCCACCGCCGGGTCAAGGTTCGCCTCGCCTAGCTCCGCGAGCTGGGCCGCCAGCGCCTCTAGGGCGCGTTCCCGGTCGGCGGGTTTTAGGCTCATCAACCCCGCCCGGACGGCTTCAAGGTAGTTGCTTGTCATGCGCTCTTCTCCAAAATCTCGGTCATGGCTTCGCTCAGGGCAGCCCAGGCCATCGTGCCGCCCGTAAGCATTGCCCTCCCCTCCCCGGTAAGTCGGTAATACTTCCGTGGTGGCCCACCGGGAGCCTCCACCCAGCGGGTGGTAACCAATCCCGTCTTGTCCAGCCGCGCCAGCAGCGGATACACCGTTCCGGGAGTGGCGGCCAGGGCCGGATGTGCGCCCAGATGCTCAATAATCTCGATGGAGTAGCACTCTTCGCGGGCGAGTACGGCCAGCGTCGCCAGCTCCAGCACGCCCTTGCGGAGTTGTATCGCCTTGTCCATCGGCATAACAAGCATCCTTGCATTGCAAGGATGCTGCTGTCAAGATGCCGCTTACCCAGTGTGACGGGCGGGGTGGACTGTGACAGGATCGTCTCGTGACCGCCGCCGCCGAGATGCCGTTGCCGCCCGATAGGTGGGAGCCACCCACCGCTGATCCTGCCGGATGGCTGGATACTAGCGAGTTCGCCTTAGCCCGCGCCCAGTTACCGCTCGTCTATGTCGATGCCGTGCCGGTGCGTACCGATGGCTCTGGCGACGTTGTTTCTGTTGGCCTACTGCTCCGCATGGGGCCGCGCGGGCTGACCCGCTCCATCGTCTCGGGTCGGGTGCTGTACCACGAGCGGGTGCGAGATGCCCTGCTGCGGCACATCGAAAAGGATCTTGGCCCCGTCGCCCTCCCCCAAATCCCGGCCTCCCCGCAGCCATTTACCATCGCCGAATATCTGCCCACCCCCGGCATCACGCCCTTCTGTGACCCGCGTCACCACGCCGTCTCCCTGGCCTATGTTGTGCCCGTCACGGGCGACTGCCAACCGCAGCAAGATGCCCTCGAAATCGCTTGGCTTTCCCCCGAGGAGGCATGCGGCGACGCCGTGGGCGCCGAGTTTGTTGGCGGACAGGGAGCGTTGATTAAGCAGGCGATGGCCTGGGTGGGGCGGTTTAGCTAAACGTTTGGGCTGCGGTGAGGGTTAATGTCGGCCAATCCGCCAGGTCTTCGCGCATCCTCCGGTCGTGTGTGGCCACCACCACGGCGGCCGACGTGCGGATCAGCGCGCGGGTGAGTTCGTCCACCAGGTCGATGGCCAGGTGGTTGGTCGGTTCGACCAGCAGAAGCAGATGCGGCGACGGCACCAGCGTGCGGGCCAGCTCGAAGCGTCGCCGCTGTCCCACCGAGAGTTCGGCCAGCGGCCGGTCCAGGTCTTCTTCGCTCAGCAGGCCGAGCGCGGCAATCGGGATCACCGCGTTTGGGTCGAGCAAGCCGCGCGCCAACAGCGCCAGCACCTCATCCGCTGCCGCATCGAAGCCGGTTAACGCCCGCGAATCTATCGCCCCCCGTTCGATGAGCGCGGCATTCTCCTGCCCAACTACACCCAATCGCACGTCGGCCACCTGCTCTCGCGTACCCCGGGCAAGCGGCAACGTCCCGGCCAACGCGGCCAGCAGCGTCGATTTTCCGGTGCCGTTGCCACCCACGACGAGGAGGCGTCCGGCGGGCGGGATGGCGATGCGCGTGCCGGGCAGGTCGAGGCGAATGTTGCCCTCGCCTCCTAGCACCAAGGGGTTGCGCAGTTCAATCAACGGCTGGCCAGGGTCCCAGCCCGGCGACATGGTCGGCAGGTCGGGGAATTGCAGTTCTAGCGGTGGCTGGGGGACGTCGATGGCTTCGGCTTTTAGCTTCTCCACCAGCCGGTCGGCCGCCTTGACGTGGATGCGTGCCCGCGTGGCCCGGCGATGTTTCTGCGACCCCTTAGGCGGTCGCCATTCATCCGATAACCCCTCGTAGGAGGCGTCTAGTCGTTCGGCGAGTGCCGCGGCTCGCTTGCGTTCGGCCCGGTAGCGCTGCCGCCAGCGGGCGAGGGCTTGGGCCTTGTTGAACCGGTATGAGTGGTAGCCGGGCTGTCCGTAAAGCACCGGTTTGCCATCCCAGGATGGGTCTAGGTCATAAATTGCGGTAGCCACATCATCGAGCAATTGCCGATCATGGGTGACCAGCACCACCCCGCCGTGCCACGCGGCCAGCTCGGCGGTCAGGAATTCGATGGCCGCATCGTCGAGGTGATTGGTGGGTTCATCGAGCAACAGCAGGTCGGCGCGCTCGGCCAGACGGCAGGCCAGCCGCACCCGATACCGTTCGCCAACGCTCAGCGTTTCCAGGCGGCGAGAGTGGTCACGGCAAGCGAAGAGCCGGGTAAGCGCCACGTCAACCCTGCGGTCGGCATCCCAGGCGGCCAGCGCTTCGGCCCGCGCAAGCAAGTTGGCCAGCGTTTGCAGGTTGCCCGAGTCATGGTCGAACGATGCAGCCGCCGCCTCTAGTTCGGCTGCCGCCTGTCGCACCCCGGCTAAGGTGTCCCGCACCAGGTCACCCACCGTCTCCCCTGGTTGCACGTCGAGTTCCTGCTCAACGATGGCCAGAGCGCCCTGCCGCCTGATCTCCCCGGCGGTGGGGGTAAGCATTCCGGCCAGCAGGTGCAGCAGGGTGGACTTACCCGACCCGTTCTCGCCCACCAGCCCAATGCGGGTACCGGCTGAGATGCGCAAGTTGACGCCATGAAACACTTCGGCGCGCGCTTCCCGCGGTTCGGCAACCGTCACCTGACCATCCGATAACCCAACGGGGCGACGAGTGCCCGCCCCAAAGGTCACCACCCGTTCGTCATCATCTGCCGCCGCGACCGCTTGGCCCGGATAGGCAAAGGCAACATCGGAAGCGATCAAATACACACCCCAACTCTACTGATGGGTGAGCGTTGAGCGCCCGCGGGTGGTTGAGCAGGAGGGCCGCTAGGCCCGACGTGTTCGAAACCACATCACCGCTCGTCGAGTGGTTTCGACAAGCTCAACCACCGAAAACCGTCATCCTGCCCGAGCGGTTTCGGAGTCCCCGCAAGTCCCCTCAGCGAAACGAGAAGACCCGCGGGGAGAAGCCATCGAGCCGCAGAACCTAAACCACACACGTCTACTCTAAGTTTGCCGAACCGGACTTCCGTCGACTTTTCAGCTGCCGAACCGGACGTTTGTCGTGGTTTTGGGCAGTTTTCCGCGGCAAACGTCCGGTTCGAGGCGAGAAAAGCCGACAAACATCCGGTTCGA
>WQZL01000036.1 GCA_009780755.1 Promicromonosporaceae bacterium
ACCTGCTCCGACCCCGACTCCTGCTCCGACGCCCACGCCAACGCCTATCCGTGGGTACGTGCGTCGATCAAACCACCTTGGGGTCACCGGCCCAAATCTGACCGGGGTGACCTGGCTGGCCTTTGGCACCACGCTCACGGGCTTAACCCTGCTGGTCATCCGCCGCCAAGACAAGGTAACCAAGCTCTATTCCTCCCCCCGCCGCTAGGCTCCGCCCCCGCCGGTGGTCGAGCCTGCGTCCTGAACTCATCGAAGGGCCGAAACCACTAACCCCGCCATTTTCGTCTGCCGGGCGATCCTGGTATGGTTCTGTCCGGCTTGGAGCGATCCGGGCCGAACGATCCCGCGTAGCTCAGCTGGCAGAGCATCCGACTGTTAATCGGACGGTCGTTGGTTCAAGTCCAACCGCGGGAGCCAGAAAACGGCCCTGGCCTGGGGGATACTCTCTCGCTAGTGGCCGTTTCTGTGTATCTTGCGTGGTTCCATTCATCAGGGTAGGTACTGCCCCAGGGCCGGGTTTGTGCCGTTCTTGGCGCATCCGGTAGCATGTTCGGCTGGGTGTGTTCGAGCGCGAACGCACGAATCACAACCAGAACTAGGAGTAAGTGGAGGAAGATGGCCAAGAAGGATGGCGTCATCGAGATTGAAGGCTCGGTGGTCGAGGCTCTGCCGAACGCGATGTTTCGCGTGGAGCTGGCCAACGGCCACAAGGTACTCGCTCACATCTCGGGCAAGATGCGCCAGCACTACATCCGCATTCTCCCCGAGGATCGGGTAGTCGTTGAGCTAAGCCCGTACGACCTGTCCCGTGGCCGGATCGTCTACCGCTACAAGTAGTTCACCCAACAAGCAACAAGGAAGAACCATGAAGGTCAAGCCAAGCGTGAAGAAGATTTGCGACAAGTGCAAGGTGATCCGCCGGCACGGTCGCGTCATGGTGATCTGCGAAAACCTGCGCCACAAGCAGCGTCAGGGCTGATCGCCACTCGATCCAACTGGTTGAGCAGGGCCGTTCGGCCCGTATCGAAACCAAGGATCACTCGCAGCACAACGAAGCGCCCGCCCGTAAGGACGTGCGTGGAACCCTCGGTCCGGAGGCCGAGGCCCGCAATTCCGCGGGACGATGCTGCGACAGACCTCCGGTGAAACACAGGAGCCAAGCAACACATGGCACGTCTTATTGGCGTCGATCTCCCGCGTGACAAGCGGGTAGTGATCGCGCTTACCTACATCTACGGCGTGGGCCGCACCCGCGCCGCCGAGGCCGTTAAGGCCACGGGCATCGACCCCCAGACTCGAGTCAAGGACCTTGACGACACTCAGCTCGTCGCGCTCCGTGACTTCCTGGAGGGCAACTACAAGCTCGAAGGTGACCTCCGCCGTGAGGTCGCCGCCGACATTCGCCGCAAGGTGGAGATCGGCTGCTACCAAGGTCTGCGTCACCGCCGCGGCCTGCCGGTGCGCGGACAGCGCACCAAGACCAACGCTCGCACCCGCAAGGGTCCGAAGCGCACCGTGGCCGGTAAGAAGAAGGCACGCTGATTCTCAGCGCCTCACAGACTTAAGGAAAGAGCAAACACATGCCCCCCAGAAGTGCAGTGCGCAAGCCCCGCCGTAAGGATAAGAAAAACATCCCGCTCGGTGAAGCGCACATCAAGTCCACCTTCAACAACACGATCATCTCGATCACCGACCCGACCGGTGCCGTGATCTCGTGGGCCTCCGCCGGTCATGTCGGCTTCAAGGGTTCGCGTAAGTCAACGCCGTTCGCCGCGCAGTTGGCCGCCGAATCCGCCGCCCGCCGCGCCCAGGAACATGGTATGAAGAAGGTTGATGTGTTCGTCAAGGGTCCCGGTTCCGGCCGCGAGACCGCGATCCGTTCCCTTCAGGCTGCTGGCCTGGAGGTCGGCTCGATTCAGGATGTCACCCCGCAGGCTCACAACGGCGTTCGCCCGCCGAAGAGGCGCCGGGTCTGATCTCAAAACGCCCAAGCCGGGCGAGCCACCGCGCTCGCTCGGCTTGGACGTGTACCAATGTCAATGTCCCATTCCTGCGTCAAATAGCGGACGCACAACGGAAGGAAACTAACTAGTGCTTATCGCACAGCGCCCCGTACTGACCGAAGAGGTCATCTCCGAATTCCGCACCCGGTTCACCATCGAGCCGTTGGAGCCGGGATTCGGCTACACCCTGGGTAACTCGCTTCGCCGCACGCTGCTGTCGTCCATTCCGGGCGCGGCCGTCACCTCCATCCGCGTTGAGGGCGTACTCCACGAGTTCACCACCATCTCCGGCGTGAAGGAAGACGTCACCGAGATCATCTTGAACATCAAGAATCTCGTGGTTTCTTCCGAACATGACGAGCCGGTCGTGATGTACCTGCGCAAGCAGGGCAACGGTGCCGTCACCGCCGCGGACATTGTGCCCCCGGCCGGGGTGGAGATTCACAACTCGGACCTGCATATCGCCACCCTTAACGACAAGGGATCGCTTGAGATTGAGCTGACCGTCGAGCGTGGCCGTGGCTACGTATCGGCTGCGCAGAACAAGGCGTACGACGCCGAGATCGGTCAGATTCCGATTGACTCGATCTACTCGCCGGTGCTGAAGGTGACGTATAAGGTTGAGGCCACCCGCGTTGAGCAGCGTACCGACTTCGACCGCCTGATCGTAGACGTCGAAACTAAGGCCGCCATTACGCCGCGCGACGCTCTGGCATCGGCCGGCAAGACCCTGGTTGAGCTGTTCGGCCTGGCCCGCGAGCTGGACGCTGACGCCGAAGGCATCGAGATTGGCCCCTCGCCCACGGATTCGGCCTTGGCCGCAGATCTGGGCAAGCCAATTGAGGATCTCAACTTGACGATCCGCTCGTACAACTGCCTCAAGCGCGAGGGCATCCACCAGGTGGGCGAGCTTGTGGCCCGCTCCGAGGCGGATCTGCTCGACATTCGCAACTTTGGCGCCAAGTCGATCAACGAAGTCAAGGACAAGCTGGCCGAGATGAATCTTGCGCTCAAGGATTCCCCCATCGACTTCGACCCCTCTGCCACGTTCTATGACGGCAGCGACGACGCCATCTACGACGACCAGGCGTACTAAAGGCGCGCCGCTAGCGCCTAACGCACCAAACACTTAAGGAGACAAAATGCCCGCACCTGCTAAGGGTCCGCGCCTCGGCGGTGGCCCGGCTCACGAGCGCCTGATGCTCGCGAACCTCGCCACTTCCCTGTTCGAGCATGACCGCATCACCACCACCGTTACCAAGGCCAAGCGTTTGCAACCCCTCGCCGAGCGTCTGATTACCTTCGGCAAGCGGGGCGACCTGCACGCCCGTCGTCGGGTACTCACCGTAGTTCGGGACAAGGGCGTGGTGCACAAGCTGTTCACCGAGATCGCCCCGGCTATGGCCGAGCGTGAGGGCGGCTACACCCGCATCACCAAGGTGGGTAACCGCAAGGGCGACAACGCCCCAATGGCCGTGATCGAGTTGGTGCTTGAGCCAGTTGCCTCGAAGAAGCCAGCCAAGAAGGCGTCGGCGAAGAAGGCTGAACCGGCTTCGGTGGTTGAGCCGCTCGATTCCGTTGAAGATGCCGTCGAGGCCATTGACACCGAGGTGGCCGAGGCCGCCGAGGCTACGGATGCTGCGGTCGAGGAGACCGTCGAGGCTGCCGAGGCCGTTATTGAGGCCGACGCCGCTGAGACGGTAGAAGAAGCCGCTGACGAGGCATAACCCGCACCCGCAACGAGAAGCCTCGCACCGCTATCTGGCGGTGCGAGGCTTCTTTGTGTTCTGTCCTGCGTTTTTTGCTCCATTTGCTGGCGCCCAAAGCTCTTGTTAGTCGCACCTTGACAGGACACCGTCGGGCAATGCAGACAAAGCAGACACGCCGTTGCGTGCTATATGCCCGATTGTCCGTCACCAAAGAGGAGTCTGTCTCCATTGCGAGGCAGCTCACGTCATGCCGTCGGTACGCCGAATCGCGTGGCTGGGAGGTGGTGGGAGAGTTCGTAGACGATGGCGTATCCGCCACCGCGAATCGCCCCGAAAACCGCCCTGGTTGGAGAGCCTTGCTTGCCGCGGATGGTTTCGATGCGGTGGTGATCTGGAAGGTAGACCGGCTCGCTCGTCGGGTACTCGACTTCCTTCACGCCGATGAGACATTGCAGAAACGCCGAGCCGGACTGGTCGCGGTCGAAGACCCAATCGACATGACTACCCCGCAGGGTCGAGCCTTTGCGGTGATGCTTGCCGTGTTCGGGGAGATGGAGGCCGAGGGGGTGCGGGCCAGGGTGTGCGCGGCGCGCGCTCAGCTGATTGCGAACGGACGTTTTGCCGGGGGCGGCGTCCCCTACGGGTATCAATCCGTGCCCAATCCGGACGGCCCAGGAAAGGTGTTGGCCATACACCCTGATCGCCGCCGGTGGCTGACCGAGATCGTGGCAATGGCCCTAGCTGGGGCAAGCATCTCGGAAATTACCCGTTGGCTCACGAACACTGGAGCGCCGCTGCCACGCCGTCGCAGCAGCAAACAGAGTGATGTCAACACCGGTTGGCGGAGGCAGACCGTGGTTGGGTTGCTACGGAACCCCATCTTGGCCGGGATGACGCCACGCAATCCAGGCCGTTCCCGCAGCGGTCCGCGCGTTGACCCCTTCGCGGTGGTTCGGGACGGCCAGGGCGACCCTCTCATCGACGATTCGCTAGCAATCATCACCTATGACGAGTTCGTTGACCTCCAGCACTACCTGGCTCACCGTGCGGCTATGGCCGTTTCATCCGTCAGAGATGGCTAGCTCTTCGGAGCTGCGAAAACGGTGCTACGGCACCCAGGCACACACGAGACGCCCGTCGCCCGCAGCGATGACTGAGCCAGCCTCGTGCGGCAGGAAGGCTGACTCCCCCTGGGCCAGCCCCATCGGCCGCCAGGCTTCGGCGGCGGCGCGTAGCGTAACCATGCCATCGAGACACATCACGATACGTGGCCCCTGCGGGGGGAGGGGGGCCGATTCGGTGGCATCAACGTCGGCCAGGGTGATCGCAAACTCGGCGGTTGGCGCACGGTAAATGGTTGCCCGCCAGCGGCTACCGACACGGTAGATCCGCGGGATTACCGGCAGCTTTGGCGTAAATGATGTGCATCGCACCAGCGCCGCCTCATCTACGTGCTTATGGGTTAGCCCGGCGCGCAGCACGTTATCGCTCGACGCCATCACCTCAATACCCAGACCGTCCAGGTAGGCATGCACCTCTCCGGCCGGAATGAAGATCGATTCTCCAGGGGCCAGAGAGACCCGGTTAAGCAGCAGGGAGGCGATTGCGCCAGGATCGCCGGGATGCTGCTGGGAAAGGTCGATGACCGTTTGGTAGGCGTTCGCATGTTCCGCGTCGGCGGCCACCAGGCGTTCGGCCGAGGCCACGGTGCGCTCGATGTCGCCACTGGTGGCGGCCTTGCCCCTCGCGTCGAGCAGCAGGCGGAAGGCAGAGCGGAGCGAGGCATCAGAGCGGGCCAACCGCAGTTGGGCAATCACCGCCGACACGAGATCGCCGTCCAGTCCGGTCAGCACCGAGAGGATTGCGCGGGGGGTGCGGAACCCGGCCAGGGCCTCGAATTGGCTGAGCGCGATCACCATCTCGGGCTTGTGCTGCTCGTCATGGAAGGAGCGCAGCGGCGAATCTAGGGGTATTCCGGCCGCGTTTTCTCGGTTGAAGCCCTCGCGCGCCTGATGCGGCAGCGGGTGTACTTGCAGGGAAAGCGCTCGGCCCGCCGCTAACACCTTGAGCAGATACGGCAGTCGTGGCCCGAACTCATCGGTGACGCGTTGCCCCAGCATGGCGGTCGGTTCGCGGCGAATCAGCGTTGGCAGGTCAAGGCTGGCTCCGCTTGTGCCTGTGGCGGGGTCGATTACCCGTGACGGGGCACTTTCGTGTCCACCTAGCCACAGTTCAGCCCACGGATCGCCATCAGGCTTGACGCCGAGCAGGCCCGGAATCGCCTCGGGTGAACCCCAGTCATAACGTTGCACCACATTGTCCAGGCGCAACGGCTGAGCAGGGACGACGGCAAACATCGATTCAGAATAGCCTGTACCCCCTCCGCTCCCCGGCAGGCCACCCCGTCCGCTCGCTACGCTCTCTCCACAGCAGAATGACGTGGCGAAGAACGAGCGACGTGTGAAACCACCAGCTGGTGTGGTTGGCGTTGCATTTCACGCGGGACTACGTGTGGCCGGGTAGCCTGGCGCGGTGACTGTTGATCTGACCCAAATTATCAAGGCTTACGATGTGCGCGGCACCGTTCCCGAACCATTTTCCCCCGATGTGGCGGAGGCGGTGGGCGCGGCCTTCGCCCGCGTCGTCGTCATTCCGGCGTTCGCGGAAGGGGATTGCGATCTGCCCGCAACCACACAGGGCAGTGGTGGAGAACCAACGCGGCCAGCCGTCGTCATCGGCAACGATATGCGCGATTCCGGCCCCGAACTGGTTGCTGCTTTCACGCGCGGGCTAACCGACGCGGGTGTGGATGTGATTCACATTGGCCTGTGTTCAACGGATGGCCTGTATTACGCCTCCGGTTCGCGCGACCTACCCGGCGCCATGTTCACGGCCTCGCATAACCCAGCCGGATACAACGGCATCAAGATGTGCCACCCCGGCGCACGTCCCGTCGGCGAATCCTCCGGCTTGGCCAACATTCGCTCCCTCGCGCAGACCTACCTAGCTGATGGGCTGCCGACACCCGTTGCCTCCCCAGGTTCGGTTCGCCAAGAGGATTTACTGATTGAGTACGCGAAATTCCTGCGCGGGCTGGTAAATGTGGCCGACATCCGCCCGCTAAAGGTGGTAATCGACGCCGGGAACGGCATGGGTGGCCATACCGTGCCCGTGGTACTCGGCACCGAGGGGAGGCTGCCCGCGCTGCCGCTGGAAATCGTGCCGCTGTACTTCGAGCTTGACGGTACCTTCCCCAACCATGAGGCCAACCCCCTCGACCCGGCCAACATCGTCGATCTGCAAAAGGCTGTCGTCGAACACGGGGCCGATCTAGGGATCGCGTTCGATGGCGACGCCGACCGCTGTTTCTTCGTGGACGAGACCGGGCGGGCCGTGACCGGCTCGGCCGTAACCACGCTGGTGGGCCTGCGCGAGCTAGCCAAGGAGCAGGCCGCCGGACGCCCCGCCACCATCATCTACAACCTAATCTGCTCAAAGTCCGTACCCGAGACGCTAAACGCCGCTGGCGCCCGCACCGTGCGCACCCGCGTTGGGCACTCATTCATCAAGGCGCAAATGGCCGCCGAGAACGCCGTGTTCGGTGGTGAGCATTCCGCGCACTACTACTTCCGCGACTTCTGGTTCGCCGACACCGGAATGCTCACCGCGCTGCATGTGCTGGCCGCCCTCGGGGAGCAGGAACATCCGATGTCCGCACTGTCGATGATGTATGAGCCGTACTACGCCTCGGGCGAGATCAACTCGACCGTGACAGACGTGGCGGCAACCACCGCCAAGGTAGTGGCGGCGTATCGAAAGGCGTATCCGCGGGTAGAGCTGGACGAGCTGGACGGCGTCACGCTGTCGAACTGGGATGCTGGCGACGGCCCCCGCTGGTGGTTCTCCCTGCGCGCGTCAAACACCGAGCCGCTGCTGCGCCTGAATGTCGAGGCCGCCGACGAGGATGTGATGGAAAAGGTTCGCGATGACGTGCTAGCCCTGGTGCGCGAGGGCTGAGGCTTATCCACCTGTGGAACCAAGAGAAGACCCCCGACCGTTTGTCGGTCGGGGGCCGTACTCTTGTTTGCACACGGAGCCGACAATGCGCTCCCCCGATAGGAAGGAAAGAATCATGTACCTGTTAACAACCATCATGATTCTCGTGACGCTTCCTGGTGCTGTGTACGCGCTGGTGGAACTTACCAGCCGCGCACGTCGCCGCTAGGGTCACGGCCGCGAGGCGGTGGTTCCAGCCACCGTCTCGCGGTTCCTGCCTTTCGGTCATGCACGTCTAATGATGCCGGAGCGCTCGCCGACGTGCAAGCAGCGGGGGTTACGTTTTGATCCCGGCGGCGCGGCGGGTGCTGCGGTTAGCATGGACTGTCCAGCGGGGCACCCAGCGATGCAGGGCTGCTGCGGCAGCCGGGCCGAGCGCGCTGGCGGCCCACACCCCGGCGGCAAGCGAACCGAGCGCCGCGCCCGTCGAGACGATGAGCGGTCCAAGTGCCGAACCGGTATCTTGCAGCACCCGCCACAGCCCCAGGAACTGTGGGCGCCCCACCTCCGGGGAGGCGTCCGACCCGAGCGTCATCAAGATGCCCGAGCCGATGCCGTTGCCCAGCCCCAGCACCATCGCCACCACGGCCATCGCGCCGACGCCGCTGGTGAAGGGCAGTGCGATCAGCGCCGCGCCCATGATTAGCACCGACGGGATTGCCACCCAGTTGCGGCCGAGCCGATCCATCGCCTTGCCCGCCGGATAGAACAGCAGCATATCCACGCCACCCGCGATGCCGAATATCAGCGACACGGTGGCCGGGTCGATCCCCAGGTGGTCGCCCCACAGCGGGATCACGGTGTTGCGCGCCCCGCGCAGCGCCCCGATCAGCAGGCACACCATGCCAAGCGTGGCGAACAGCTGCCGATGCTGGCGCAGCACCCCCAACAGCGTCGGCCTCGCATCAACTCCCCGCCGGTTACCCCCTACGTCATTCTGCGCGGAGAGAGCGGCAGCGAGCGGAGTCGCAGAACCTAGAGATTGGTGGTTGGGTGTCTTCTCTGGGTTCTGCGACTCGCTGCGCTCGCGCAGAATTACGTGGGGAGTCAGCTCTCGGCCTGCGTCATCATCCGGCACCACCATTACGGTCACCGCGGCAGCGATGGCCGCGCCAACCCCTAGCCACATGGCGGCGCTCAGCCCGCCCCCGGCGGCAATCACCCAGGCTCCCAAGAACGGGCCGATGAAGTTTCCAACCCGATGCACGCCTCCCAGCGTCGAGAGTACACGGGCGCGTTTAAGCGGTGGGGTGATGATGGTCAAATAGGAGTGCCGGGCCAAGCCGAACACGGCCCCGGCGGCGCCGAGCAGCAGCGCGGCCAGCCCGAGCAGCCACAGGCTTGGCGCGAGCGCGGCCAAGGCAAACGCCCCGGCGGCCACCAGTCCGGCGTAGATCAGGGCCTTGCGGTCACCGAGCCGATCGGCCAGGGCGCCCGCAGGCAGATCGGCAATGATGGTGCCGATGGGCAACAGCGAGGCCACGAATCCGGCCATTCCCAGCGTCGAACCCATACCGGTCGCGGTCGGCACGATGACGGGCAGCAGTGCCCCGGTACCGGTCGAGAAAAACAGGGTCGGCACAAACGCTCCAAGCACCACGGAACGAAACGGAAACAACGGCGCATCATCACTCATCACTCCCAATCATCCCACCCCCATTCTTTTCTGACATCCTGCCCGGTGGTAACCGTTAACACTGGGTCCTGCGACTGCGTTCGCTTCGCTCCCTGCGCGCAGGATGATGGGCGGTACGGGGTGGGTGGTGGGCGCGGGGGATAACCCCCGTAGGGTTGGGTGGGTGGCCCCGTAGTCGCGTGGGTCATGGTTCGGCAGGCTTAGGAGCATGAACACATTGACATCCCTACGGGACAACCTCGCTCGCATGTTCGGCGCCCAGATGTGGCGCGAAGCCGCGTACATCTTGATCGCCTTTGGCCTCGGCATTGCTGGCTTCGTCTACACGATCACCGTCATTTCCCTCGGGGCGGGCCTGGCCGTGACCGTGGTCGGCCTAATCCCCATCGGCCTGCTGATCCTGGCCGGACGCGGCTGGAACGCCACCTGGCGGTACCTGGCAAATGAATTGCTTGGCGAACAGATCGAGCCGCCGCCCGCGTTCGTGCGTCCCCAGGGATTCTGGCGCATGTTCGGTGCCTCCCTCACCGACATCACCGGCTGGCGAGCAATGCTGTTCAACGTGATCGCCTTTGCGCTGGGTCTGGCCGCCTTCATCGTTTCGGTCACCCTCTTCGCTATTGGTGCCGGTGGTGCCACGTTCTGGATTTGGGCGCGGTTCCTGCCAGCGCAGACCATGCACGATGGCACGCAGCATCGCGCGGTGTTCTTCAACACGGGGCACTCATACTGGGCCGTGACAGGTTTCTGGCAATTCTTGTTGGTTGCGATGATCGGCCTCGTCGTCTGCGCCCTGTGGGTGGTGGCCAACCGTGGCCTGACCAACCTATTCCGCTTGACCTCGCGCGGCTTGCTTGGACCTACGGCCTGGGAGGTGCGGGTTGCTCGCCTTCGGGTGCAGCGCGCTGCCGCCGTTGAGGATGCCGACGCTCGCCTGCGTCGCATCGAGCGTGACCTGCATGATGGCACGCAGGCCCGGCTCGTCGCCGTTGCCATGCAACTGGGGGAGGCGCAGGATCTTCTCGCCACTGGTGGCGACGCCACCTTGGCCGCCGAACTGCTTGATACCGCGCACACCTCCACCAAGGAGGCGCTGACCGAGCTGCGGGAAATCGCTCGCGGCATCCATCCGCCCGCTCTTGACGACGGTCTGGCCATCGCGCTGGAGACGCTCGCCGCCCGCGTGCCCCTGCCCGTCACCGTACATATCGACCCGGCTCTTGAACAGGATTCCGGCATATCACCCGCCGTGCGTTCGATTGCCTACTTCACCGTGGCCGAGCTGCTAACCAACGCCGTCAAGCACGCAAATGCCACCCGCGCCTACGTGCTGGTGGAGCAGGCCGACGCGAGAACCCTGCATGTGCGGGTGCGTGACGATGGCCGCGGCGGTGCCGTTGTCATCACCGGGGGGAAAGACGGCCATCAGACCGGTCTATCCGGCTTGGCCGAGCGCGTCGCCACCGTGGACGGCCAATTCCACCTCAACTCTCCAGAGGCCGGCCCAACGGTAATCGACATCTACCTCCCCACCACCACCGCCTAACCTCCCGCCGAACCGGCCAATCCGGCTACGAACCTCTGCCGAACCGGCTGATCTGGTTGCTAAAACGCGGTTTCATAGCCAGATCAGCCGGTTCGGCGGGAGGGGAGAGGGTGGTGAGGGAGTAGGGTTCTGGGGTGACTCGGGAAGATGGTGTGGGGCTGCGGGTGGTTTTGGCCGAGGATTCGGTGATTTTGCGCGATGGGCTGGTGGCGCTGCTGACCCGGCGCGGGCATGACGTGACAGCCGTTGGCGATGGGGATGCGCTGGTGCGTGAGGTAACGCTCGCCGCCGTCAGCCCAGGCGGCCTGCCCGACATCGTCGTGGCCGATATCCGAATGCCGCCAACCCACACCGATGAGGGTATGCAGGCCGCCACCACCCTGCGCGAGCGATACCCCGGCCTGCCCATCTTGATGTTCTCGCAGTACGTGGAGACCCGGTATGCCTCCCAGTTGCTCGCGGGGGGAGCCGGTGGGGTTGGCTATCTGCTGAAGGACAGGGTGGCCGAGGTGCGCGAGTTCCTCGATGCTGTTTCGCGCGTTGCCGCCGGGCAGACGGTTCTCGATCCCGAGGTGGTGACACAGCTGATGGGCGCCACCTCGACGGCCGACGATGGGCTGGCCCGCCTGACCTCTCGCGAGCGTGAGGTGCTAGAACTCATGGCTCAGGGCCGCAGCAATGGCGCCATCGCCGAGACCCTGTACCTAAGCTATGGGGCGGTTGAGAAGAACGTCGCCTCGATCTTCACCAAGCTCGGTCTGGAAACCGATTCCGCCGACCACCGTCGTGTCCTAGCCGTGCTGCGCTACCTCGGCGCCTAGCCCACCCCTCGCCCTCCTGCCCGCCCAAGACGGTGACTTCGGCAATCCGCCCTGTTTTCGGCAATGCGCATTGCCGAAAACAGGGCGGATTGCCGAACTCGGGCCGCGAGGTTGGTGTGGGGGAGGGAGGTGGCGGGGTTCAGCTGGTGATGTTGAAGGGGAGGCGGGTTACGGCGTGGGCTTGTTGCGTGGCGAGGGCTTGGGCGCGAAGGCCGACGGCTAGTTCGCGATCTCGGCGCTCGTGCAGCACGGCGTGCAAAAACACCTCCGGCGGGGTGCCATAGGGCGGGGCGGGTGCCACATAGGATTCGATGCGGGCGGCCAGATCGTCAGCCATTGCCAGCCGCGCCTGGGGGGCCATCGTCGAGGTGCGGTTCACGAACTGCCGGGCGGCCAGCGCCAACCCATCGGGCAGGCGACGAATGTCGGCGGTGCGCGCCCACATCGCGAGCTGAGGGTGCATGATGAGCGGCGCCTGCGGACCGCGGCCACCGCGCACGCGGATCACATACGTGCCCGCTACCAGGTCGCCCAGCCGCTTGCCCTTGGGGTTACACAGCGATGCGATTAGCGCGGCCGAACCCATCGAAATCCAAAAATCGAACATGCCGACCAGCGCCCGGATGAACGCGTGACGAAACCGGACGGGACCACCATCGTCGCGCACCACGCGAATGCCCATCGCCAGCTTGCCCAATGACTGCCCGCGGCTGAGCGTCTCGATTGTGGCCGGAATGCCAACGAAAATCACCACCATCGTTGTGATAATCACCGCCGTCAACCACTGATCGCTCAGGCCAGGGCCGCTGCCACCGGAACCGCCCCTAAACACCAGCATGTCTAGGAAGAGGAACACCAAGAAGGCGGCTAGCCAGTCGATGCCGATGGCCAGCGCACGCGTCATGAATGAGGCTGGGCGGGCATCAAGCACCACGCCCTCGCCGATCAAAATGCCGTCATGGCCGACGTCAGACATGCGCAGAATGATTCCACATGTTCGCACGGTTTAGCAGGATGAATCGTTAGACGCCACGATAGGGGCGGTAGTTTCGGCAGGCTCAACTACCGGGGGAGCAGCTCCACCACTAGGGACGGAGGAGGGGCAGGGTAAATATATGGGTTTGGGGGAAAACGTGGCAGGGTAGTTTCGTGGATCTTGATGCCTTCACCATCGTGCATGCTCCGGCGTGGGATCGGCTGGGCGCACTTGTCCGGCGGCGGCGCCTAAACGGCGTGGAGGCCGACGAGATGGTGCGGCTGTACCAGGAGGTGGCCACCCACCTGTCCACCGTGCGGTCGGCCGCCCCCGATCCGTTCGTGATTACCCGCCTAAGCGACCTGCTCAGCCGCACCCGCACTCGCATCGCCGGAGAACATGACCCGGCCTGGTCGCAGGTATGGCGCTACTTTTCTCAGACCGTCCCGGCCGCGCTGTACCGGCTGCGCTGGTGGACGCTCGGCGTGACGGTGGCGTTTAGCCTGGTGGCGCTCGTCATCGGCATACATGTCGCCACCGATCCGGCCGCGCTGGCCGCGATGGGCACGCCGGCACAGCGCGCCTACTACGTACACGAGGCGTTCGTCGCCTACTACGACCCGCAGGCCAGCTTCGCGGCAATGGTGTGGACCAATAATGCCTGGATTTCCGCGCAGATGGTCGGCCTCGGCGTCACAGGCGTATGGCCGGTATACGTGCTGTTCATCAATGCCGTGAACATCGGAGCCGCCGGTGGGCTGATGGGCTACTACGGTGAGCTAGACACGTTTTTCACGCTGATCTCCCCGCACGGGCAACTGGAGCTGATGGCCGTATTCGTTGCCGGGGCGGCGGGCCTAAAGACATTCTGGGCGCTGATCGACCCCGGCCCGCGTAAACGCACCGTCGCGCTCGCCAGCGAGGGCCGCGCCCTGATAACCTGCGCCGTCGGCCTGGCCGTGGCGCTGGCGGTATCGGGGCTGATTGAGGGCTTCATCACCGGCTCGAATATGGCCTGGTGGCTAAAGATCGTGATCGGTACCGTTGCGCTCGCCGCCTTCTGGGCTTGGACGCTGATTCCGGGCCGTCGCGCCGTCGCCGCGGGCTTTACCGGCGACTTGACTGCCGACCTGGCCGGGGCGGTGGCCGCTACGGCCGGGTGATGGTTCGTCCCTGGACAAAGCGCGGGTTGGGGGCGCGATGGTGGGTTAGCGTTCGGGCATGAGAATCCGAAAGTCTCTCGCCGCCACGGCCGCAATCGGCGCTCTCACCCTGACGCTAGCCGGATGTGGTGGCGACAATGAGCGCACATCTGGGGCCAGCGTAAGTAGTCAGCGGGTGGGAACGTTGTCGTTCGGCATGTTGACAGAGGTCGTCCCGGATGAGTTCATGATGGCTCGTGCGCACGGATGGTTTGTGGCGGGTGCGCTGGTAGAAGACGGTGCCACGGTGGAGACCCACAGTTGGGAGAGCGCCACCGAATCCGTGGTCATCGTCCACGGTATCGGCACGTCCATCACCTTCGACTTTGATCGGCTCTACAACCTGGCAACGACCATGTTGGATGCAGACTGCTGGTCAATGACGGTTCCCGGCGCCGCCGCCGCGGTTCGCTGCGCCCTTACCGAAAGTCGCATGGCCCAGATGCAGTATTACCCCTTCGAGAACGACCTCTGGTTCATCAGCGGTGGCCGAAACGAGCTTTGGCACCTCTCCTACGTTGGCTGGCCTTACCCGGAACACCCCGATGGTGCCCTCGACCACATAGTTGATTCGTTGCAGGTTGGCTGCCCGGCTTGCCGCCGCCGGGCGCGATAGCCGCCCTGAGTGATGAAGCAGCTGTGAAACAGGTGACAGGTGTACCCATTGACTTAGGCTAGCCTTCAGGGATGAAAGCTAGAAAGCCCCTCGTTGTCGCTACGGTTGGCGCCCTCGCATTGATGCTGACGGGTTGTGGTGGCACAGATTCCGCCGATGATAATCAGCCGGTAACCAGCATGTTTGCTGGCCGCGCCGAAGCTGCGCGTCGAGTATTTGCCGACATCCTCGCCGAGCATCTGACCGCGCCCGACCAGCCAACTACACAGTGGACCGAGCAGGTCACCGTAGAGATTTACAACCCCGACATCGGCAACCGGGACGTGCAGATCACCGAAATGGCCTTTCTGCATGACGAGTTCCTCGCCACTTGGGTTGCGGTGATCGAGAACCCACACGATGACTGCACCCTAGCCTCCGGCTGGGGGACGTCTGTATGGTTCGATGTGGATATTCTGGACGTAGACGGTGGCTTGATTGAGACCACCTCAGCCGGAGTGATGCTGTATCCGGGATTCAATGTAATGGCTGGCTGGTTTTCCCGAGAGGGCGCGGCCCACCTGCGCCTTAGTCCCAACGATATGGACAGGATCGCTTGCCACCCAGCTACCTCTCCGCGGCTAACGCATAGCGATCTGGAGCTAGTTAACGACTTCTCTTGGACCGATGTGCATGTGACGGTGACCTCTCCCTTGGAGGTAGATGCTTTCGGTGATGTTGTGGTGCTGGCTTACAGCTCGGCTGGCGAGATAATTGATGTCGGCTTCAGGTTTATGGAGTTTCCGGCGGGAGAAGAGGTCGTAGCGGAGGTCATGATGGCCACGCTCCTTCCCGATGACGTTGAATTGTGGGTGGCCATTGATGTCGGCAATACCCGACTTGCCGATCTGAGTGGCGGCGAACCTGATGAACCGATTCCCGGTGGTAACGAGTTCTCGGCGTTTGTGCGCCAAGGATTCCTTGCGGGCTGCCTGGCCGAAGAGGGGGCCACTGAAGAATACTGCGAGTGTTCGCTGCGGGAGATAGAGGCGACCTTCACGGAGGAAGAATTCACCGCTATGTCGTTGGCGATGCTGACCGACGATGTTTCGGATGAGGACATGGAGCGGCTAACCGCCGCAGCTCTTCGGTGCTTGTCTTACGTTTTTGCCCCGCCAACCCCCGGTGCGACCACGCCCCCCAATGCCGACGCCGGTGATGTGGAGTATGCCCTGCTTGGCACCTGGGAGTTTGTTCAGACGTCAACGTGGACCTACGAGTTCTACGCCGATGGCACCGGTAACCGCACCCGCTGGGAGGCGGTGCGTGATTTCGGCACCGACCGGGAAACCTTCACCTGGAGTGTGGACGGAGACCTGCTCAACATTCACCGGGACACGGCGCCACCCCTGACTATCCGCCAAGAGGAGTGGACCTGGAGCATCCGGTCTGATGGCACCCTCCGGCTGGAAAGCAGACAAGGCATAGGCTCGTACACATATCGTCGCCCAGCCGGAGTTGACCAACCCACAACCTAGAGACGACCGGCGGCCTTTAGCGCCAGGTAGGTATCGGCCAGGCGCGGGGGAAGTGACTCAGGGAGAGCCTCGATCACTTCGGCACCTTGACGACGCAGCACCTCGGCCACGGCGGCGCGCTCCAGATCGGCACGAGAGGCCGCCGCCGCGTCGTACACCGTCTCATGGCTACGACCCGCACGTAGCACGGCCAGCTCCGCATCGGCGACCCCCGCCACCACCACCTGATGCTTTGTGGTCAGCTCGCCGATGACGCGCAGCAGCCCGTTTTCCACGGCGCCGGGATCGAGCGCGGTCAGCAGCACCACGAGCGCCCGCTGCGAAACGTGGGAGCGTACCTGCGCCACCAAGGCGGGCCAGTCCGTCTCCAATAGCTGCGGGTGCACCGTGGC
>WQZL01000037.1 GCA_009780755.1 Promicromonosporaceae bacterium
GCGGGCGTGCCCGCTTTCGTGCGTGACGTGGATGCCGACCTGCTCGCGGCCCTCGACGCCGACCGTCCGGACGTAGTCTGGCCGCTGCTGCATGGCGCGGGCGGTGAGGATGGTTCGCTGCGGGATGTGCTGGCCCTGTGTGGCTGGCCATTCGTGGGCAGCGAGCCAAAAGCGTGCCGCGTGGCCTGGGACAAGCCCATCGCCAAGGAGCAGCTGCTTGTCGCCGGGCTGAACACCCCGGAGTGGATCACCCTGCCACAATCGCTGTTCCGCGATCTGGGCGCCCAGGGGGTGTTGTCCATTGTGGCCGAGCGCTTTGGCCTGCCCGTAGTGGTCAAGCCCACCCGCGGCGGCTCCTCCCTGGGGGTAACCCGCGTAGATCGCAAGGAGCAATTGCCGCGCGCGATGATGGAGTGTTTCGCCTACGGGGATACCGCACTGATCGAGCGAGCCATCGACGGTGTCGAGCTGGCCGTTGGCGTCATTGACGAGCCGGGTGGCCCACGAGCGCTACCGCCGGTAGAGATGGTGGTTGAGGGCGCCTTCGACTACGACGCCAAGTACAACCCTGGCCGAGTCGAATACTTCGCTCCGGCCAGACTCACCCCTCAGCAGTCGGCCCACGTCTCGCAGGTGGCTGTAGCCGCGCATCGGGCGCTTGAATTAAGGCACCTTTCCCGCACCGACTTGATTCTTACCCCCGATGGCACGGCCCAGGTGCTGGAGGTATCCGTAGCCCCCGGCATGACCGAAACCTCCGTCATCGCCCTAGCCGCAACAGCCGCTGGCCTTGACCTCAGCACACTTTGCCGCCAACTGGTGGCGGCTGCCGCACCATAAACGGGACCGAAACAGGACCAAAACGGGACCAAAACGGGACCAGGCGTGCTGATTTTGTCCGGTGGATCACGAACTCCAGACGATTCTCGCCATACTTCACGCAAACGGGGGCGATACCTCCGCAATTGAAGTGAAGTCTGCGGCGGGCGGGTTGCCAGCTGATCTGACCACGACCATCTGCGCGATGGCCAATCGGCCCGGTGGTGGGCGAATTGTTCTAGGTTTGTCCGAAGAATAGGGATTCGCGGCGGTTGGCCTGCCAGACCCACAGGCGCTGAAGCAGGGTTTGAGCGGTGACGGAGAGGCTGGGCAGGGCTAGGCGATAAGAGGTAGCGGGGTCTCGGTGTCTTGTTCTAGGGAGATGATCTTGGCGCGCTGGCGGAACCAGGACAGGCCCAGCGGGAAATAACCAACGAGCCAGGCGATGGGTGCGGCCAGGGCCACGCCCAGGAAACCGATCTGCGGCACCAGGAGCAGGGCTACCGCGATGCGACCAAGCGTTTCGCCAACGCAGGAAATAAATGGCGCCGAGGCCACGTCCATGCCCTGCACCGCCGCCCGCGTAATGAATACGATGGCCAGCACCCAATGCAGCGTCGAGTTGGTCAGGAAAACCTGGCGAGACATGGCGATGACTTCCCCATCGCCGCCGGTCAGAATCGAGACAATCGACGAACCGATCATCACGATGATTAACCCGGCCACCACCGAGATTCCAACCCCGACCAGGACGGTGCGCCATACTCCTTGCCGGATTCGCTGCCATTGCCGGGCGCCTCGGTTCTGCGCAACGTAGGTGACCAGGGCGGTGCTAAACGCGCTCATCGGGAGGGTGCCAAACGAATCTACCCGCATCGCCGCCGTAAACGCGGCCACGGAGAGCGGACCAAGATCGTTGATGGCCATCTGCACTGACATGGAGCCGATTGCAATCACCGACCACTGCAACCCCATCGGCAGGCCCAGGCGGAACGGCTCTAGCAGGTGGCTACTTCCGGCAGCAAAATCGGCTCGACTCAGCCTCAATATGGGTAGCCGCCGCCAGATAATCACCTGAAACACGGCTGCGGCGATGCCGTGCGCGGTGAGGGTAGCCAGCGCGGCCCCAGCCACGCCCCAGCCAAAGCCGCCCACGAATAACAGGGCAAGCAGCGCGTTGAAGATCGAAGAGCCAATCAGCAGGTACAACGGCGTGCGCGAATCCCCGAGGGCGCGCACGGTGGCCACCTGATAGTTGAACAGCACCGTGGTGGACGCGCCAGCGAACAGGGCGCGCACGAACAAGGTTGCCTCCTCGATTATCTCTGGCGGCGTGTTCATGACGTTCAACAGCAGCGGTCCGCCGACCACTCCGGCAACGGTGATTAGAGCCGCGACACCGATCGTCAGTAAAAGTCCAGCCGCTGCGGTTTTCCGCACCTCAGACATGTCACCGGCGCCGAACGCCTTCGCCACCGGGATGGCGAAACCGGCGCTGGATCCCATCGAGATGCCCATCAGCAAGAACACGACCGACTGCGATCCGCCGACCGCTGCCAATGATTCGACGCCGAGTACCATGCCAACAACTGCGGCGTCGATCAGCACATACGTCTGTTGAAACAGCCCGCCCAGCAGCATGGGCACGGCGAAGGTAAGGATGAGTCGAACCGGCGACCCTTTTGTGAGGTCTTGCATGTCTATATCAGTCCATCTACGAACACGGGCTAGGTGACCTCAGCGCAGATCGAACTGGTTGTTCGGGTCGGGAGCGGGGTGAACCTCCACGCGCCACCTGCCTGGTTCCCCGTCGAGTACCGCCAGGGCGCCATTGGGCAGGGAACCAGGGTCAACGCCGGTCAGGTGGCGGACGATGATCCGCAACACCGTGCCGTGAGTAACGATTATCCCGTCGCTTCCCTGCTGGGTCTTTGCGACCGCGTCTAGCCCGCGTAGCGCGCGGGTCAGCACCTCCTCGATGGTCTCGCCGCCGGGGTAGTCCCGGTTTGGCCAGCGCTTACGCACCTCCTCGATCAGCATCCCCTCGGCGGCACCGAAGCCGCGTTCGATCAAATCCTCGTTCTGCACGCTCAGCTTTAGCCCAATCTTGTCGCCGATGATCCGGGCGGTCTGTGCCGCCCGCGGCGAGGTGGAGGAGGCGAGCCAGGACCATCGAGCGCCAATGGCCGTCCCGGTCGTCACGATCTGGGGGGCCACCGCCGCCGCCTGCTCGCGACCCACCGCGTTGAGATCGACTCCCTGCCACCCTTGGTAGCGCCGCTGGATGTTCCAGTCCGTCTGCCCGTGGCGAATCAGCGCCAGCTTCATCACATCACCCGCCTTGCCAAGAGGGCCGCCCCCAGCAGTCCGGCATCCTCGCCTGCGGTGGCACGCACCAGCTTGGGCGTTGGCACGTAGCGCAGCCCGGCTGCCAGCCGCTCCCGCACCGGCCCCAGCAACCGTTCGCGGGCCTCGGCCAGTCCACCGCCCAGAATGATAATCTCTGGCTGAATCAGGCTCACCACGTGGGAAAGCGCCATCACCAGGGCATCAATCGCGGAGTTCCAGACGGCGGTCGCAACGGGATCGCCGGCCTCCATAGCCTCGACCACCTCACGAGAGCCGGGCACCTCACATCCCGTGGCCCGGTTGTAGCGGCGGGCAATCGAGGCCGCCGAGGATATTGCCTCCAGGCAACCCAGATTCCCACAGACGCAGGTCTCCCCGCCGGGCACCACGACGGCGTGCCCGATCTCGCCCGCGTAACCGCCGCCCACCACCGGGCGGCCATTTACGAACACGGCGGCCGACACCCCGGTGCCTAGCGCGACCATTACCGCTGTGCGGTGGCCTCGTCCCGCCCCGAGGGCCATCTCTGCGGTACCGGCTGCGCGCACGTCGTGGCCGATGGCGACCGGTTGTGACAGTTTTTCGGCGGCGAGAGCCGCGAAATCAACATTGCGCCAGCCCAGATTCTCCGCCCAAGTCGCAAAGCCGGTTTCGTCGTCGATGACACCGGGCAGCGTCAGCCCGATGGCCACCGGCGCCTCGCGCTCCCCCGTCAGCTTGCCCACAAGGCCCGCAACGGTATCGATCACGGCCCGCCCGCTCTCCGGGCCAAAATCTGGCGAGGGCACTCGAATGATGCCCTGAGCCATGCCGTCCGAGTCGAGGTAGGCGGCTTTGATAGTGGTGCCGCCGACGTCAAAGGCGAGTACCGGGGCGCCGACCCCAATGGTGGGGCGGCCCCCCTCCGGCCTCGGGTCAGTCATGTTTTCTCTCCATTCTTGGCTAAGTGATAGGTATTAGTGATCGAGGTTAGGCGAAGTAGGCCCGAATCTCTTCCGAAAGCTCGGGAATGTCATAGGGTCGCGATCCGTGGCGTAGCGACTCAGCCGCAAGCGCCCCGGCAGCCACGGCCTGGCGAGCGGCAATCGGAGAGCAGAGCGGGGGTGTCCCGTCGATGACCTGGTCGAAGAACTCCGTCAGCGTGGCGAGGTCGGCCTCCTCATGTCCGCCGCTATCGCTTTCGATGGGGTACTCCACATCGCCGGCAAGCTGCCACTCGTGCCGCCGGTTCCAGACGCGAACCACGCCGCCGCTCGTGTCGCCGAAGTTCTCGCATCGACCTTCGGTACCGATGATGGTGTAGTTGCGCCAGTAGTCGGGGGTGAAGTGGCATTGGGCGTAGCTGGCCTGCACACCATTGTCGAGGGTAGCCAGCATCATCGATATGTCCTCGACGTCCACTGTCTGGTTCAGACCGGTCTGTGATCTAGGCGGCCAGTTGTCGTAAGAGAACCAATCCGTCGCGATCTGCCCGGTTGGTTCACTCCGATCGGCAAGGTCGCCGTAAATCATCAACTCACCCATGCCCACCACGCGACGACTGTAGCCACCGGCGAGATAATGGATGATGTCGAGGTCGTGGCTGGCTTTCTGGATAAGCAGCGAGCCGACGCGGGACCGGTCGGCATGCCAGTCCTTGAAGAAGTAATCACCGCCGTTACCCACGAAGTGACGCACCCAGACGGCCTTCACCTCCCCGATCTCCCCCCGTTCGATGATTGCGCGCATCGTTTTGACGACGGCGGAATGCCGCAGGTTGTGTCCGATGTATAGCGGCGTGTCGGCAGCGGCGGCTGTCGCCAGGACGGCGTCGGCCTGCGCCACGGTGATGGCTAGGGGTTTGTCTACGAAGGTGGCAATCCCGGCTTGGAGCAGTTCGATGGCGATGGCGGCGTGTGTGTCGTCAGGGGTGGTGACGATGGCCGCGTCGATCCCGCCAGCGGCAATGAGCGCTCCCGTGTTCTGATAGAGAGGCACGTCGCCGAAGAGGTGTGCGGCCCGCTTACGACCGGCCGGATCAGGGTCCACGACCGCCACGATGGCGGCCCCTGGTCGGGCCAGGGCAACCTGGTTGCCAAGGTAGGCCCGATTTCCGACGCCGATGACGGCGACTCGCGTACCGTCAAAGTCGGGAGTTGGGGCAGAGGTAGCGGTGAGCATTTAGCCGCCTTCAGGGAGGCGGGCCAGGCGCGGGATGGTTGTCAGGGTCACGGGCATCTCAATCTCGGTTGGCCCAGCGAACACGGTTCCGTCTGGCGCCTGCCAACGGCCCGGCGGTACGTGCAGGGCGCGCGTGGTGGCCCCTGGCTCAACCACGGGCGCAACCAGCAGATCGGGACCAAAGAAGAAGTGGTCGCTCACACCTGCATAGCCTTCCTCGTGGTAGGCCATTGGCCGCAGGATAGGTTCGCCGGTAACGGCTGCCTGGTCAGCCAATTCAAGAAGGTGGGGCAGGTATTCGGCGCGGATGGCCAGCGCCTGCCGCACCGCATCGAGGTGCCTCGCATCGAGTTCCCGGGCGGGGTTGACGGAGAACTGAATCATCGGGGAAAGCGCGGCAATCTGGGCGTAGCGCACAAAGAACTCTTGATCCACCTCTGCCTGCTCCCCCAGCGAGCCGACCACCCCGCCACCCACCATGTCGGGACAGACAAACGGATGCCCCAGGAGACCTTGGGCGAGCATCTCGGGCACGAGGGAGGACAGCCCGCGCTCGTCCCAGAAGGTGGGCTTGTCGCGAAGGCGTTGATTCACCGGTTGCCCGCCCATCCGCCAGCAGGCCCGGTATTCGTTGAAGGGGTAACGCAGGGCGAGCTTGGCCCAGTTCTCGCACATATCCACCGGCTCACCGGGGTTGGCGATGAGATCGTCGGCGCGGTAGTCGCGCACGTCTCCGCCATCGAACTTGAATCCGGCCACGCCTAGGTCACACAGCGCGTCGAGCTGGGCGGTGAGCCAACTGATGGCGTCCGGGCTGGAGAGGTCGAGTAGGGCGGAGTAGCCGTTCCACCAACGACGTACGGCGATGGTGCCATCGGCGTTGCGCACCAGGAAACCGTCGCGCTCACACGCGCGGAAGGCCAGGGAGTCGGGGCTGATGAAGGGCACCAGCCACAACATCACCTCGAAACCCCAACCCCTCAGTGTGGCGAGCATTGTGGCCGGGTCGGGGAAGCGAGCGGGATCGAACCGTAGGGTGCCGTAGTCGGGCGCCCAGTTGTCGTCGATAATCAGCACCCCCGGCTCCAGGTCGGCATCGAGGATGCGCCGGGCATAAGCGAGTACGGAATCCTGGGTGGGTGTCAGCGGCGTCTCCACCCAGGTGTTGTACTGGGGCTTTTCCAGCAGCGCCCGGGCCGGGGTGCTGCCCGACGCGGGGAAGAATTCGGCCGAGGCGGCGAGATATGCCTCGCGGAGAGAGTCGCCCGCTTGAAAGGATGCGACACCGGCTCCCTCAACGGTGAGGGTGCCGCTGGCAAAAGTGAACATAAACGGTCGAGGCGAGGCGATCACGCGGCCGTGGGTGGAGATGAGGAGGGGCGCGGCCTGGTTGGAATCCTCCGCCGTCTCCCATTCTGGGTCGAAGAGCGGCGTGGCGAGATCGCGCGTGTGGCTTGTTGCCTCGCCGTAGGGCATAAGGGTGCCGTCTTTGACGGTGCCACCCCACCATCGTTCGCCCGGCTCGACGATGAGGGTGGCGGTGGTCTCGCGCGGGTTCATGGCGGCACTCGTTTCTTCGTGAGGTTACAGATACAACGGAATCGGGTGGTTGAGTAGGCCCGCCAGGGCCGTGTCGAAGCCACCGCCCCAATGTGCTGAGTGGTTTCGACACGGTCGCTTCGCTCCCTACTCAACCACCGGTGGGGGGGGTGAATGCGACTGGCGGGAGGGGCGTGGTGCACGCCCCTCCCGCCGGTCTACTTAGCTGTCAGCGATTGGCTGAGGTCACGGAGTTTCCAGTGCCTCAATCTGCGCGTTGGCTCCTTCGAGGGTGCTGATGATGTCGGCGCCTGAGGCAATGGCCTGCAACGCGTCCACCACAACCTGGTTGGTTTGGCCGGCGCGAACCAGGGCCGGAATCATGTAGGTCTCGCCAGCCTCGGCCACCGAGGTGAACGGCGTTGAGTCCAAGCCGTGAGCGGCACGGGCCGCAACGGCGGCGTCGGTACCGACGGAAACGGCGGGGAAGATTTCGCCGAAGTCACCGACGATTACCTGGCACTCGGGCGAGGCGAGGAAGGTCACCCACAGGGCGGCGGCTTCCTGGTTGTTCGAGCCGGTCCAGATGACATCGACTAGGCCGTTGGTCGCGGCGAAGCGCCCGGCGGGGCCTTCCGGGACGCGGGCGAAGTTGAAGTCAACGGCCTGCTCCGGACCCATGTACGGCATGGCCATCCAGGAACCGGCGAAGGTCGAGGCGACGAAGCCGGACTCCATCATGGCCTGCGTGCCAACGGTGGAGGTGGCGTCGAACATCGGAGCAACACCCAGGTCCATCATCTCGCGGTACCAGGTCAGGACGTCGATCATTTCCTGGGAGGCGAAGTTGTGGCTGCCGTCTGCGTTCTGGTGGGTGTAACCGAGGGCGTGGGCGAGGTTGCCCCAGCCGTTCTGACCGGAGGCGCCGTCTGACCAGTCGGGGAGGAAGCCGTGGGTGACAACGTTGTTCGAGTCGAAGTCGGGGCTTAGGGCGTTGTTGCCGTTAGCATCGAGGGTGATCGACTTGATGAATTCGGCGAAGGTGCCACCATCTTGGGCGTTGAAGGTGAGGTTGTTGATCTCTTCTTCGGTCCAACCAGCAGCGGTGGCCATCTCTACGTTGTAGACCAGACCCTGGGTGTCCCAGTCCTTCGGGGTGCCAACCACGACACCCTCGTGCATACCGAACGACTCAGCCAGGCCGGGGATGAAAGCGTCCCAATCAACGGCGTCAACGACGCCGAGCGGGGCCAGGTCGGCCAGCTGGCCGGTGGAGGCGAACTGGTTCATGAAGCCGATCTGTAGCACAAACACGTCCGGGCCGGTGCCGGCGGCGATGTTGGTGCTCAGGTTGTCCCAGTACTGACCCCAGGCGGTAGCGGTGGTGTTGATCTCGATGCCGGTCTGCTCGGTGAACACCTCGGCACAGGCTTCGTACATCGGGCGCTGGCGGTCGTCCCACATCCAGTACTCGAGAACGGTGCCGGCGAAGTCACCGCCGGGTAGCGGCACGGTCTCACCGCCACCATCGGGGTCGCCACCGTTGACGGGAGGAGGCGGGGGGGAATCCCCACCGTTGTCATCGCCATTGCCACAAGCGGCAAAGGTGAAGGCCATAGCCACGGCAGCGCCGACGGCCAGATACTTGCGGAGTTTCATTGTGCTTCTTTCTACTTGGGTTTTGGCGCTGGACAAACTCGAACGCCGAGGTTGGGTAATGATGGATTTGGGGAACCGGCGGCGCTACATCTTGCCGCCGGAGAAGTTGAGGGATTGCACCAGTTGTCGGCCGAGGAGAATCAGCATGATGAATACTGGAATGATGGCGATGGTGGCCGCGGCCATCAGGCCGGTCCAGTCGGGAGCCACATTGGGCGACTGCGCCAAAAAACGTTGCAGGGCCACGGTTAGTACCCGAGTGTCATCGGCATTGCCTGCCACGAGCGGCCACAGGAAGTCTTTCCACATGCCAACCAGCGTTATCAGCATCATCGTGGCAATGGGGCCACGGCTCATCGGCAGGGTGATCCGCCAGAATCGCATGAACGGGCCGACGCCATCGATTGCCGCTGCCTCCTCAACCTCTCGGGGAAGGGAGAGGAAGAACTGCCGCAGGAAGAAGATGGCGAATGGACTCATCAACAGCGAGGGGGCAACCAGGCCGTGCATGGTGTTCAACCAGCCCATCTGCCGCATGAGCGCGAAGTTTGGCAGCAGGGTGAGGATGCCGGGGACGAGCAGACCGGCCAGCACGATGCTGAATAGCAGATCGCGGCCCTTAAAGCGCAGCCGGGCAAAGGCATAGGCGGCCATGGCCGCGCTGAGGGTTTGCACGACGGCGATGGAGCCAGCGAAAACGATTGTGTTCCAGGTGTAGCCGATGAAGTCGATGGTGGCCCCGGTGCCCCCGGCGGCGATGGCCTCCTCCCGGGTGGTGAAGCCAAGGACGCGTTGGAAGTTGATCCAGGTCGGGTTGTTGGGGAACAGCTGGCCAGAATCGGCCACGAGTTCTGCGGCCGGGGTCAAGGCGGTACGGATCATCCAGAAGAAGGGGAACAGCGTGATGAACAGCATGATCCCGAGGTAGATGAAGGCGATAATCATGCCCGGCGTCCACTTGCGCTTCTGCCCGGCGGCGCTGGCCTTTGCCTTCTTCTGCATATGACGTTCGGTCATGGCGTCGATCGGAGCGGTGCTGGTGGTCATGACAGATCCGATCGGTTGGCGCGCATCAAGCGCATTTGGATCATGGTCAGCGCGCCGAGGATGATGGCGAGGAAGATCGCCACCGCCGAGGCGTAGCCCATTCGGAAGAAGGAGAAGGCGTTTTGGTAGATGAAGAAGAAGATGACGCGGACGGCCGGGATCGGCGAGGCGTCGTAACCGATCAAGACGATGTCGAATACCTGGAACGAGCCGATGGCGGAAAGCACTAGCACGAGAGCGAGTACGGGGCGGATCAGCGGCAGGGTGATCTTAAAGAACATTCGGGTTTCGGAGGCGCCGTCAATGGCGCCCGCCTCGTACTGTTCGACAGGAACCTGGGTCATGCCCGCGAAAAGCAACAGCGAGGTGTAGCCCAGGCCCGCCCAGACGGCGATGCCGATAATCATCGGCATGGCCTGGGTCTCGTTGAAGAAGGACAGCGTGGGGATGCCCAGGTTGCGGAACAGCTGGTTCACGAAACCCAGATTGGCGTCAAGCAACCAGGCCCAGACGAGGGCGATGGCCACATTGGGCACGAGCCACGGTAACAACATGGCCGAGCGCACCCACGACTTCAGCCGCAGTCGCTGCATCAGCGCGGCGGAGATGAGGGCGAGGCTGGTGCCGATGATGACGTTGCCGAGTACGAAGTAGATGGTGACGCGCAGCGAGTTCCACATCCCCGAATCACCGAACATCTCCCGGAAGTTGTCAAAGCCGATGAAGTTCGGATCGCTCAGCAGGTTGAAGTCGGTCATCGAGTAGTGGAAGGCCCGGATGGTTGGCAGGATCTAGAAGAACAGGAAGCCGATTGCAGAGGGTGCCAGCAGCACCAGAGCAACCCACTTCTCTCTGCCCTGCAACCGAGACCTGCGGGGGTTGGGCCGTAGCTCGCCGTCCAGCGAGTCCTGCTGCCCACCTCCCCGTTCCTTCAGTCGCTCTTCCGTTCGACTCATCGTTGGACTTCCCTCTCGTCTTCGAGTAGGAGCGGCCTAAACCGCACCGCTCAATGCTTGAAGATGACTATATCAGAGTCACATCGCTCACAAACGCGCATCGGGCGCATTCTGGTCATGGCTGGTCGGCGCCCGCCGCTCTCCGCCGCATCTGAGGGATATCGACGCCGCTCACAGCATGCCCGCCATCAAGCCGCGACCTGCGTTTTTATGCTCGTAAGCCCGGTGTATCTGGCAAGAATAGTCACGATTTGGTTAAGGTGAGCGCCGGGTCGGCCACCGGCCCCAACAATTTCCACAGGATTGAGAGAGCAATGGATCATCACCAACTTACCGACCTTCGGCTGCGAGACTTCCAACCGCGTCCGTCGCTGCGCATCGCGGAGAACCTGATGCCGCGCTCCGCCACCCCTGCGGTGGATGCACACAACCACCTTGGCCGATGGCACGCGTATCAGCAGCTTGGGGTTTGGAGCGATGAACACTGGCGAGTAAAGGATGTCGCGGCGCTCGTTCGGATGATGGATGAGGTGAACATAGCCACCATCGTCAACCTCGATGGCAGCTGGGACGACGAGCTGGAGCGAAATCTTGATCGTTACGACCGGGCCTTCCCTGGACGATTCATTAGCTACTGCCGCATCGACTGGAGTACCACTACCGAAACGGGATGGCCTGAGCGGATCGCCAGGTCCATCACCGACTCTGCCGCGCGCGGCGCCTGCGGGGTCAAGCTGTGGAAGGACATCGGGCTGCGTCGGCGAGACGAGCATGGCGAGCTGATCTTTTTGGACGATCCCCGGCTAGAGGGCATGTGGGCCGCCATTAACGAGGCGAACCTGCCCATCGCCGTGCACACAGCCGACCCAGCCGCCTTCTTCGCACCCCTAGATCGACACAATGAGCGCATCGAGGAACTCGCGGCCCACCCCGACTGGCAGTTCATGCATCCGCAGTTCCCCCCTTTGCAACGGCTGCTGGATTCGCTGGAGAGCGCCGTCGCCGCGAACCCCGGCATCACCTTCGTTGGTGCCCACGTCGGATGTTATGCCGAGGACCTTGACTGGGTAGACGGGATGCTCACCCGGTATCCGAACTTTGCGGTAGACATCGCGGCTCGGATCGCCGAGCTGGGCCGACAGCCCAGACGAGCCAAGCGGCTCATCGAGTCACACCCTAGCCGGGTGATCTTCGGGTCGGACGTATCCCCACCCACCGCCGAGGATTACGCGATCTACTTCCGATTCCTGCAAACGGCCGACGAACACTTCACCTACCAGGCCCAAGAGCCGCCCAGCACCGGCCGCTGGCGGATCAGCGCCCTCGACCTATCCCCCGAACAGGCCGCCGCCATCGCTGGCGAAAACGCCCGCACCCTAATCCCCGCCCTGCGCAGCTAACAAGCCTCGTCATCACTTGGCTCCTTGCCGAGCAGGAACACCTGCCGCTCGCCGCGCTTTCTTACCTTACTTATCTTGCGTTCTGACGTGCGCGAATGCTTTCGCGGACGGCTGCCTAGCGCCTGACGGCGCGTTTCAGGAGCCGCGTGATGAACGGCCTTCTCCTGTCACCCGCAGGCAAAAGCACGCTCTCGTTTCAACATCCGAGTGCGCGCTGATGAGTGAATCAGGGCAAATTCGATCACTAAGTTGCAATCAGCGGTGTGGTTGGGGATGATGGGGGTATGCCTCGTATCGCATTCCTTGGCGCAGGTTCCGCCGTTTTCACCCGTCAGCTGCTCGTCGATCTGCTTCGGTACGACGACCTTCCCGAACTAGAGATCGCCCTCCAGGACATCGATGCTGATCGTCTGGAGATGGCCCGCGGCACCGCCGAGCATGTCGCCGCGCAGCTAGGCAAACCCCTTACCGTCGTTGCCTCCCTCGACCGCCGCGAGGTACTCACGGGCGCCGACTTCGTAATCATCATGATTCAGGTAGGCGGCCTGGAGGGCACCCGTATCGACCTGGAAATCCCGGCCAAGCACGGCCTACAGCAAACCATCGGCGATACCACCGGCGTCGGCGGTGTCTTCCGCGCCCTGCGCACCTTCCCCGTAATCTCGCAGATCGCCGCCGATGTGCGCGAGCTATGCCCCGATGCCTGGGTACTCAACTACACAAACCCGATGACGCTGAACATCTGGTGGTGGTCGGTTGTCGCCCCGGAGATCAAGGTAGTTGGCCTGTGCCACTCCGTGTTCTGGACGGTTTGGGGTCTGTGCGAGCTGATCGGCGTTCCCTTCGAGGGCACCGAATACTCGGCCGCCGGGGTCAATCATCAGGCATGGCTCACGCAGTGGAGCCGCGAGGGCGAAAGCCTCTACCCGCTGCTCGACGCGAAGATCGCCGAAGACCCCGAACTGCTGCGCCGCGTGCGAGTCGAAATGTATCGCCGCATCGGCTACTTCCCCACCGAGACCTCGGAGCATTCCTCCGAGTACCTCCCCTGGTTCCTGCGTTCGCCCGAGCAGATCGTCAAGTTCCGCTTGCAACCGCTGGAATACCTGGGCATCTCCGAGCGCAATGTCGAAGAACTCGAAGAGGTTAAGCGCCAGCTTGCCGCGGGCGAGCCGCTGGAACTGCCCGAGGAGGGCGCCGCCGAGTACGCCCCGCAAATCATCCATTCGATACTTACCGGCACCGAGCGCAAGATTCACGTCAACGTGCCAAACCGGGGCTACATCGACAACTTGCCCCAGAATGCCGTGGTCGAGGTACCGGCCATCACCGATGGCAGCGGCGTTCACCCCTGCGCTGTCGGCTCGATTCCGACCGCTGGCGCCGTCTTTAACCGCACCGTGCTTTCCGTAGGCGAGTTGACGGTGCAGGCCGCGCTGACCGGCGATCCGCAGGCGGTACGTCAGGCCGTGCTGGTCGACAGCAACGCCTCGTCTCAACTCACCCCGCAGCAGATTTGGGACTTGTGCGACGAGATGACGCAGGCACACAAGGCGTACCTGCCGCGCAGCCTCGGCGGCGAGATCGATCTGGTGCTGTAGGAGGCTCTTGCTCCATACCAACGGCTGGCGATCACCGAGTCCCTCTCTCTTGGCGGTCGCCAGCCGCTTCTGTTGTAGATTCGCCCTCACGTCATTCTGCGCGCAGGGACGTAGTCCCGAAGCCGCAGAACCCAGGACCAACAGTTTCCATTGAGTCAAGGTTCTGCGACTCGCTGTCGCTCGCGCAGAATGACATGAGGGTTACTTTTCGAACGCCCTGGGTTGCACATAGCCGGGGTTTTCCTTTGTTACTGCCGACACGCTAAGGATCATCTTGTCAGCGCTCGAACTCATCGCGCTCATCGTCGCCGGGCTGGCGGCCGGGTCGATCAACGGCGCCGTTGGCTCCGGCTCACTGGTCACGCTGCCCGTCTTACTGGCGATGGGACTTGAACCTGCATCGGCGGTGACAACCAACACCATCGCGATGGTGCTTTCAGCCTTCGGCGGGGTGCTGGCCTACCGCCGCGAACTCACCGCCGACTTGCCCAACCTGCGCGGGCTGCTCATCACCTCCACCATCGGCGGAGTCGTTGGTTCGGCGCTGCTGCTCACGACCCCTCCCGGCGCAATCCGCATCATCGTGCCTACCCTCATCGCCTTCGCCCTGTTGCTGGTGATCTTCCAGCCACGGGTGGCCAAGTGGGTGCGGTCGCGTTCCGTTTCCACCGGCGAGGCCGCTCTCGACCCCACGGTCAACCCCTATGACGGCACCTCGCTTCGCGCCTCGATTGCCGGGTGTTCGATCTATGGGGGCTACTTTGCCGCCGCCCAAGGCGTCATCCTGCTGGGCGTACTTGGCGCCTTCACCGGCAAACCGATGGGTGAGGTCAACGGCGTCAAGAATCTGTTAACCCTCACCGTGAATGTCACAGCAGCTGTGGTTTTCACTGTCTCTCATTTCCTGGGTCAGGCCAACGTAGTCTGGTCGGCAACTGCCGCCATCGCCCTCGGTGCGGCCATTGGCGGCTATGCGGGTGGCCACCTTGCCAAGCGCGTGCCCCCCTGGGCGTTGCGCACCCTGATCGTCATCATCGCCGCCACCGCCCTCATCCGCGAGCTGGTGTGAATTTACTCGGCTCCTTGACTTCCCCAAGTTCCCGTTCTATCTGCTCTATGGTCGGCAATGCGGTCTGTAGAGGCTCTGGTAACGCTTCAACGAGTTGGTATTCGGCGATGCTCAGCGGCTTTGCGTTATCTCGCAGCGCCCACTCAGCGACCACCGTGTTCTTGCTTTTGCACAACAGCAGGCCGATTGTTGGGCCGTCAACCTCGTGACGAAGCATCTCGTCAACAGCGGTCATATAGAAGCTGAGTTGGCCGAGGTGCTCCGGTTTGAACTTCTCTGCTTTGAGTTCTACGACCACGTATCGACGCAAGCGCAGATGGTAGAAGAGCAGATCAAGGTAGAAGTCATCACCGTTGACCTCCAGCTGAACCTGCTGTCCAACGAATGCGAATCCTGCGCCGAGTTCGAGCAGAAACTCGGTGATGTGCTCGATCAGCGACGCCTCGATCTCGCGTTCATGGGCTTCGCCGCCAAGGCCAAGGAAGTCAAGCCGGTATGGGTCTTTCAGCGACTCGCGGGCCAAGTCCGAATCCGGTTTCGGAAGCGAACGACCAAAGTTAGTCTGCGCCTTCCCTTGCCGTTCAATACGTTTGCGCTCGATGTGCATCCCCAACACGTTCCGCGACCAACCAAACTCGACAGCAGCTTCAGCATAGGAAAGACGCAGGTCAGAGTCTTTCAGCTTCGTCAGCAGCATGATGTTGTGGCCCCAGGGCAATTGTCCAACAGGTTGTTGGACAATTGCAGACTCCGGCCACGCCTCAGCAAACGCTCGCATGTACATCAAGTTGGCTCGGGAGAAGCCCCCCAGATCGGGAAATGACTGTCGGAGATCATGCGAGAGCCGTTCGACAACCTTCACACCCCACCCCTGACCAGCCTGCTGGTCGAGGATGTCCCGCCCGATCTGCCAATACACCTGAAGCAACTCCGTGTTGACCGCTAGCGCAGCTCGCTGTTGAGCCGCGCGCACTCGAGCTTTAACCTCGGCCAGCCACTTGTCGTAGCCCTCCGGGGGGTCGATGAGTGCAGTTGCTCTTTCAGTCATGCGTCAATCCTCCCCTCTGCCACTGACAATCTGCTCATTCCCTATCGTTGACACTTCTATGGCCACCTACTTCTCGCAAATACCTTCTCGCCCTCGGTGCGGCCATCGGCGGCTATGCGGGCGGCCACCCTGCCAAGCGCGCGTGCCCCTGGGGGTGTGCGCTCTGATCGCCGCCACCGCCTCATCTGCGAACTGACGTGATCCCCGCACTGCCGTCATTTTACGTGAGTGATAGCGGGCCGTCGAACCCAGACCCGGCAGTGATCGCTCCTCCTGGACTCGGCGGCTCCGCTCGTTGCGTTAGTTCTGCGCTGGGTGACGAGTGCTGACCTGATGTTTTCTGACGTTTTGGGCGCGAGTTGCACCAGTTATTGGCATTCTCCGGCCAAGAGACGTACTGTTGCTTCATGAGCGAAACATGCGTCAATCAGTCACAAACGAGCATGGCGCCGGAATTGGGTTCGACCTCCACGGGCCTGAACATCGCCGTGATCGGAGTAGGCGCTAGGGCGAACATCGCCTTCAACGCGGTGGAAGTTCGACCAGGCACGCGCACCGTCGCCGCCGCCGACATCGCCCCGGCGGGCCGCGAGCGCGCCAAGGCGATGTTCGGCGACATCCCGGTGTACAACAACATTGACGAGCTGATCGCTGCCGGTGGCTTTGACGCCGTGATCGTCACCACAGGCGATGACTCCCACGCCGAGATCGCCGTCAAGCTGTTGCGCGCTGGCATCCCCTCCTACATCGAAAAGCCGCTCGCCATCACGCTGGAGGATGCCGACGCGGTACTCA
>WQZL01000038.1 GCA_009780755.1 Promicromonosporaceae bacterium
AATTGTCGCGACAGCGTCGCAACAATCTCAGCGTCGGGGTATGCCGTCGCGAACTGCACCATTCGGTTCAGTTGCGCCTTCTCGAAGCCGCGGCCGAACCGAGTCGTCAAATCTCGCGACAGCGTCGCGACAATTTGCGCGCCATACTCCGCGCGGTCCCCGCCAAGTATCTCGGTTCCGATCTCACGACCGACCCGCCAATACGTTAGGGTGCGGGCGACATTGACCTGTGTGGCGGCAGCCGCACGGCCCTCATCAATCAATGAGGCTACCCTTGCGAATAAGTCGGCATTGTTCCCGTTGAGCACGCCATCAGGCTTTTTGAGGTCGCTCATGCCGCCTCCCCCTCCAGTTCGGCCACCAGGGCGTCGAGTTCGGTGCGAAGCGCGGCTTGCCGGGCCACGATGTCCTTGATCTCGGCGTTGAGTGCCTTGATGTCGATGATCTCGCGGGTGTCTTCGGGTTCGACGTAGCCGCCGACGGTGAGGTTGTAACCGGTGGCCTCGATGGCGGCGCGATCGGCCAGAGCGGCGAAATGTGGCACGTCCACGCGGTTCCGCAGCGCATCCATCACCTTCGCGCGGTGGGTCTGGCCCATCTGTTGGGTCTTGGAGGAGTTCTTGGGCTTGTTGGGCACCTTCTCGAACTGCGCGGTGGCGTCGATGAACAGCACCTTGTCGTCGGTTTTGCCCTTCTTCAACACCAGGATGTAGGTGGCGATGGTGGTGCCGAAGAACAGCGCGGACGGCAGCGCGATCACGGCCTCCACATAGTTCTGGTCCACCAAATACTTGCGGATCTTCGCCTCGGCCCCGCCCCGATACATCGCCCCCGGGAACTGCATGATGGCCGCCGTGCCGCCCTGGGAGAGCCAGTGCAGCATGTGCATCGTGAACGCGAGGTCGGCCTTCTTTTTCTTGGGCGCGAGCACGCCTGCGGGGGCGTATCGCGGGTCGTTGATGAGGTTTGGGTCGTCGTCGCCAATCCAGTCAATCGAGTAGGGCGGGTTGGAGACGATGGCGTCGAAGGGCTGGTCATCCCAATGCTTCGGGTTTGTCAGCGTGTCGCCGTGGGCGATGGAGAACTTGTCGAAGTTCACGTCATGCAGCAGCATGTTGATGCGGCACAGGTTGTAGGTGGTCAGGTTCGAGTCCTGGCCGTAGTACCCCTGCCGCACGGCGTCGGGGCCGAGCAGCTTGCGGAAGTTCAGCAGCAGCGAGCCGGAGCCGCAGGCCGGGTCGTAGACGCGGTTGACCTGCGTGCGCCCGGCAGCGGCGATCTGTGTCAGCAGCGCCGAAACATCCTGCGGGGTGAAGAACTCGCCACCGCTTTTGCCCGCCGACGAGGCGTACATCGTCATCAGGAACTCGTAGGCGTCACCGAAGATGTCGGCGGCGTCCTCACCGAACTCGTTGCCGTCCATGTCCAGCGACGCGATGGTGCCCAGCATCTTGACCAGGCGACGGTTGCGCTCGGCCACGGTGGCACCGAGCCGCTTGTGGTTCATGTCCATGTCGTCGAACAGACCCTTGAAGTCGTTCTCCGATGGCTGGCCATGCGCGCTGTTTTCGATGTACCCGAATGCTTCCATAAGGGTCTCATTCAGCTTCGGGTTGTCCTTGGCCGTGGCGGTTACGTTGGCGAACAGGTTGGTCGGCAGGATGAAGAACCCCTTCTCCGCGACCGTGCGAGCGCGCGCCCGAATGGCGAAGGCGTCATCCTGCTTGGCGTAGTCAAACAACTGATCGCCGGTCGCCTCGCGCGTCAGGTTGTTGAGGTACTCGGTTAGGTTCTCGCTGATGTACCGGTAGAACAGCAGGCCCAGCACGTATTGCTTGAACTCCCACCCGTCCACGGCTCCGCGCATATCCTCGGCCAGCCGCCAGATCGTCTTGTGCAGCGCGTCCCGCTGCTGCTGATGAGCAACCACGTCCGATTTACGGTCGGCGACGGAATTGGACTCGGCGGCGATCATTGACATGGAGCAATTGTCCCAGTTCCAACGCTGGTAGGACGATGCGACCGGCGTGGCGTGTCGCTCGTAATACAAGGCATCGGCTGGCTTCGTGCGATAACAGCCCAGTTCGATCCAGGTGCGGTAGGGCGCGAAGTCCAGGCTGCCGGCCAGCTCGCTGACGAGGGACCGGTGTCTGTGATCGCCTTCAGCCGCAGCTGCGCGGTGACCACCTCATCCACAGCAGAGGGTTCCGTCGTCTCGGCGACTAGAGTTGGCGGATGCCTCGATTGACCACAAACATCCACCTTGCTGGCAACGCGCGGGAGGCGATTGGTCTGTATGCATCGGCGCTCGGAGTCGAGATCACCACGCTGATGACGGAGCAACCGTGAACATCGTCGAGCTTGAGCGTGACCGCTGGCAGGGTCATCCGCTGCCGATGGGCTTTGTCGCGACCACCGGCTACGACATCGCGATACAACGCAACGGCGATGACTTCGAGGTCAGCTTCACTAAGCAGTCGCTACCGGTCGCTTTCGTCAAGCAGCCGGTTGAGGATGATCGACTCTTCCAGGATCATTGGGACGACGCCCGCGCGTGGGGCGTGATCGAAGGCGACGATCTCCTGGCCGTGGTGGAGACCGCCGTCGAGAGCTGGAACAACCGCCTTCGCATCACCGAACTCTGGGTTGGTACTCGGCTGCGGCGGCAAGGAGTCGCCACCACACTGATGAACGCGGCGTTCCAGCGCGCCAGGGATGAGGGCCGCAGAATGGTGGTGCTGGAGACGCAGTCAAACAACACTCCGGCAATCGAGTTCTACCTTCGCTATGGCTTTGAACTGATCGGCTTCGATGCCTCCCATTACAGCAACGACGACGTTGCCAAGCGCGAGGTCCGCCTAGAGTTTGGCAAGCCAGTCTGACTTCTGCTCGTAACGGGAACACCATGTTTGAAGATTTGCGCCTAGACTACATTTCTTACATTTGATAAACTCCTTACATGAACACAATGTACGCGACGGTCACGTCGAAAGGACAGATCACACTGCCAGCAGCAGCGCGTCGAGTTCTTGGACTGCGCAGCGGCCAAAAGGTGGCGATTCATGTCGGAGATAACTCCCTAACCATCGATGCTCCTGGCGACATCATGTCTCTGCGCGCGCTCGCACGTGAGCAAGCCGAAGCTGTCGGCACCTGGGGAACTGTGCCGACTTCCGGCGATGGCTGGGCCGCGCGCGCGGAGGATTATCGTGCCGACCGCTGACACCAACATCATCCTGCGCTGGATGCTGGATGATGTTCCCGAGCTGACTGACGCCGCTGATCGGGTACTGACCCAGTCCCAACGTTGCGTTGTGCCAAACGTAGCAATCATCGAGGCGGTCTATGTACTGGAACGAGTAATGCGATTGCCGCGAGCAACAATCGTGCAACTAGTCGAGGCTCTGTTGGCCGAGGCAAACATAGACGCCGAACGCGAAATCTGGAAAGTTGCGCTGGCCGACTACGAATCACACCCCAAACTGTCGGCGGCGGACACCTTCCTGGCTGCCGCCGCCGACCGAGCCGGCCGTGTTCCGCTCTACACCTTCGACCAAAAGCTGGCCAAACAAAACAGGGTGGCACAGTTGCCGCAGTAAGGTCTACCGACTACGTACGCGAGCAAGCAGAACCTAGCGAACAGAATCGGCTATCGCGGCCTGAGCCTTGGCGCGGCGGGTGCCCTTGCGGGGTGTTGGGATGTGCCGCGAGGCTGCTGAGGAGCGGCGCAGTTCGCGCATGGCGGCGGCCAGTTCGGGGTTGGCGGTTCGGTGTTTGCGCCGCTGGTCAGTCATCGTCCTCACCACCTTCGTCAGCGTCGGGGTAGAACCGATCGCGCAGGTCGGAGTGAATCTCCCAGACATCATCGCCGGTGTTGGAGGCGATGACGATCAGCAGGCCGTCAGCGTCGCGCGATGACATGAAGGCCACACCTGGATCTTCCCCCGTAAAGAACGGAACCTGTCCTTCGTTGCCACCGAGCCAAAACCCGTAGCCATAGTTCTCCGCGTCGCCATCCTCGTCAATGCCTGCGGCCTGCACCGAAAGTGCCTCGGACATGAGCGAGGGCGGGATCAGGTCACCAGCGTGTAACGTCGTCCAAAATCGCTCCACGTCGCCGACGGTGAGGAAGGCACCGCCGTCGCCAAGGCCCTTGGCGGGAACGGAGTAGATGTTGGTGCGCTGGTCGCCGGTGTCCTCATCGATGATGTAAGCATTGGCGCAATTGCCAGGCAGACGGTCGAGTTCAAACCAGCCGCTAGCGGTCATGCCCGCCGGGGCGAGGACCGCTTGGCTAAGGTATGCGTCTAGCGACTGACTGGTGATGGCCTCGATTATTAGGCCCAGCATCACGTAGCCCGCGTTGTTGTATGCGAACCGCTCGCCCGGATTCGACTTCATCGGCAGTCCCGCGAAGCGCGGCAGCAGGTCGGCGCCGGAACGCACCCGATAGTTCGGGAAGTCGGCCCACAGCGCCGCGTAGTCGTCCATCTCGGACTCATCGAAGTAGTCAGCGATACCGGAGGTGTGGTTCAGGAGTTGGCGCACGGTGACATCCGGCGAGATGGCCTGAAGGTCGATGGTGAGTAGATCACCTAGCCGGGAGTCGAGCGTAAGGCGACCATCGGCGACGAGCCGCAGGATGCCAACGGCGACGAGTGCCTTGCCCGCCGAGGCGGTGGGGAACCGGGTGTCAATGAGGTTGGGCCGCTCGTTGGCGATGTCAGCGAAGCCATAAGCCTGCGAATGCAGCACCTCGCCCTCCCGCATGACGTGAACGACACCGGAGAAGTCGGAGGGTATGACGTTTGAGACAGAGGAAGACATTAGAAACTCCTTAAGCGAATGTGTGTGAGGCCAAGCGCGCAGATAGGCGCGGCAAGACCAAGCGAAGAGGGTTTCGCCTGCCTATGAGTCTGTGATGGCACGCCACAACGTAGGGCTGTGCATCAGCCAACAAGGCAAGGCGGATACGGCGCGAATCTCATCGCGCGGTGCAGACCGGCGGCCAGCGGCTACGGTCTGGGTCAGTGCGTCATCGCGAGAAGAGTATCAGACATCATCGAGGTCCTTCACCAGAAATAAAGCGGCGCGAATGCGGGCCGAAGGTAGACTCACTCGGTGCCTGTAGACGACATCGAATGGTCAGTTGAGTTTGCCCGCGACACCGTTCGCGACTCGCTGGCAGCGATCATCGATGAGGCAACGCCTGGTCTGATTTCCCGCCTGGCCAACGATCCCAAGGCTTATTTGCAGCTGCTAGCCGTCACCAAGTTGGTCAGTGACGAGGCGACGGAGCTGCTTCAGGAAACGGCGACCTCGGCCCGGCATGCTGGATTAAACTGGGAGCGCATCGGATCGGCGCTAGAGATGAGCCGTCAAGAGGCGCAGCAACGGTTCGGCGCGGATACTCACGACAGGACGATGTTGGTCCCCGTTGTTTCGCATCTTGATGCGGTCGCAGGCCATCTGCCGTTGGGGACTCGCGTGACAATCCCGTTGTCGGCAGATGAGATGGCTGGCCTAGCCCTCGCCGGAAACTACGGCTGGCACGGCGTAGCCTTTTCCAGCACCACCTGGACCCTGGAGTTCGACGAGCAACAGTGGGAACATGCCACCACGATGCGGAAGAAGCCGCCGGAGGGCGAAGGCTGGCAACCGATTGGCCGTTACTTCCACCGCTACTGGAAGCGTCCCACCGGCCTGCCGATCCTGCCGGGATCTCCAAACCCATCGACGTTTGCCTACGGCTAGCCGCCAAGTCGTTCGCCTAACCATCCGTCGCGTTTTACGAGCGCAATGGCCTGCGGATCAAGGACTCCATCGTCCTAATGGCCGGCTAGTCCCCGATTCCTGTTGAATTGGTACCTAAAGAGGTGGCCAAATAAACCCTGGACAGGATTTGTCACTGTCCGGCAGGCTAGGGTTCGTCATGCCATCGCGCACCCTGCGCGGGCGGAACACTGAACCGGAAGGAGGCAGCCATGAGCGCCATCGCATTGGCCTGCCCCCCGTTCATCCATCACCGCTGAGCCACTAACCCTCAGCACCGGGAGGCAGGGCATCATCGCCCGACGCAAACCGCGTCAAAACCCTTCCAAGGAGACCCCTCATGTCCGCAACGGACACCTTTGCTGCACCAGACTTGCCTGCTCTCGATAACGATGTTCGCTGGTCTACCTGGCCATTTATCGCCAAGGGTTCACGCGGCCCAAAGCCCTATCCCGACTGGCTCATCACCGAATCCGCTGCCTTGGATACCGAACTCGGCATCCTAAAAACGGGCAAGGAGGCCGATGTCCACTTGCTTGAACGAGCCGTTCCCGGCGATCCGACCCGGCGCAGCCTGCTCGCCGCCAAGCGATATCGCGATCACAAGCACCGGCAATTCACCCGTGACGGTTCCTACACCGCAGGCCGCAGGCTGCGGAAGTCTCGCGACCAGCGAGCCGCCGATTCGCGCCGTTCCGAATACGGTCGCGGGTTGCGCGCCGCCAGTTGGGCCTTTACCGAGTTCGATGCCCTTTGTCGTCTGTATGAGGCCGGGGCGCCGGTCCCCTATCCGGTGCAGCTCGATGACACCGAAGTTCTGATGGAATTCATTCAGCCCGCCGACGCAGACTCCACCTCGGAGGTTAGCGAGGGAACTGCCGCTCCGCGACTCGCTCAGGCTAGGCCATCATCGGAGCTGCTCGCCACCTATTTCGAGCAATTACGCGAAGCGATGGGTGTATTTGCGCGGCTCGGTTGGGCGCATTTCCATCTGTCGCCCTATAAAGTGCTTAAGCCAGGGGAACGCCTAGTCATCATCGATGTTCCGCAGGTGGTTGACCTAGCCAGCAGCCCGTTTGCCGTCGAATTCCTGCACCGCGACTGCCTGAACATGAGTACCTGGTTCACCGCTCATGGCCTGCCGGTTGACCCAGATGAACTCTTCGCCGAGGTCTACGCGCAGGCGTTCTAGTCCGATGGCTTCGACACGGTCGCTTCGCTCCCTCCTCAACCACCGGGGAGAGCTTTAGTGGGTGTATTCGTAGTCCACCGTGTAGTCGCTGCATACCTCGGGGCGGTGCAACACCAGGCGCCGGCGATGGCTGCGCTGCTCACGCCACGAGACGACGGCCTTGCCAATCTCGGCCACGATGGTCGGGATCAGGCCCAGGCCGATAATCAGCGGCCAGTGCAGGGCGCCAATTGGTGTCAGGTCGAACAGTGTTTGGAAGGGCGACAGCAGCACGAAGGAACTCATCAGCGCGAGCATCGCGAACGCTGAGACGGTCAGCGGCCAGTTCTCCAGGAACGACATCTTGAAGATCGACTTCTTGGTGCGGGCCGTAAAGATGTGCAGCACCGCGCAGAAGGTCAGTGTCAAGAATGCCACCGACATGCCAACATCTGAGCCGGTCAGCCCGGAGATAATGTTGTTTGTGGCCACGTAGTAGGCGATCCAAGTGGCGGCCACAAAGGCGGTGACCTGCTTGGCGATCACGGCCATCAGGCCGCGGTCAAAGAAGCCCTCCCCACGGCGGATCGGCGGGTTCCGCATGATTTCGGGGCCAGAGACCTCCTGTGGCAACCGCAGGCCGGGGATGCCGTCAGCCAGTACGTTAATCAGCAGGATCAACACCGGCGTGATGATGGCCCCGTTGCGGCCCCAGGCAAACGAGAACGCGCCGATGATAATAATCACCTCGGCGAAGTTGCAGGTAATCAGGAAGTAGATCAGCTTTTTGATGATCGCGAACACGTTGCGGCCCTCGGCCACGGCATCGACAATGGTCGCAAAGTTGTCGTCGATGAGGATCATGTCCGAGGCGCTCTTGGACACCTCGGTGCCGGTGATGCCCATCGCCACGCCAACGTCGGCGGCCTTCAAGGCCGGGGCGTCGTTCACGCCGTCGCCGGTCATGGCGACCACCTCATCATGCTCCTGCCATGCCTCGACGATGCGCAGCTTGTCCTCCGGGGAAACCCGCGCATACACGCAGATTTCCTGGACGGAATCGATAAGCTCGTCATCCGACATGCGGCTGAGTTCGGGGCCGGTGACCACCCGCCCACCCGCAGAGAGAATACCCAGGTCAAGGGCGATGGCCTTGGCCGTGGCGGCATGGTCGCCGGTAATCATAATCGTGCGGATGCCGGCCCGCCTGGCGCGCTTGATCGCGTCACGCACCTCCGGGCGTGGCGGGTCAATCAAGCCGATGATGCCAACAAACTCCAGGTCTGTCTCAAGCTCTTCAAGATTATCCGGCAGCGCATCGACGTGCTTGCGGCCAATGCCGAGTACACGCATGGCCTGATCGGCCAGCGAATCGTGGGCGGCGATGCGAGCCTGCTCGGCGGCGGTGCCGTTGTCGGCAAAAGGCAGACGATCCATCGCGCCCTTGGTGAGTACCAGGTATCCGCCGTCAGGGTTGGTGTGCACCGTGGTCATCATCTTGCGCTCGGAGGAGAAAGGCACCTCGCCCACGCGCGGGAAGCGGGTTTCCAGATCGTCGCGATCCCCGCCTTCCTTGTAGAGCAGGCGAAGGATGGCGGCCTCGGTGGGGTTGCCGATGAACTGACGTTCCCCATCATCATCCAGCTTGGTGATGGCGTTCGAAGACAGCGCCAGCTGCTCAATACACGCCAGGGCTTCATCATCCAGCCGCTCGGCCATCGTCTCGAAAGGCTCACCCTCTCCCAGCCAAAGGCGAGTAATGGTCATTTGGTTTTGAGTGAGTGTACCCGTCTTATCCGAGCAGATAACCGAGGTTGAACCAAGCGTTTCTACCGCCGGTAGCTTGCGGATAAGCGCATTCTTTTTCACCATCTGCTTAACCCCATGCGCCAACGTTAAGGTGACAATGAGGGATAGCATTTCTGGCACTGCGGCCACGGCCAGGGCGACGGCAAGGAAGATCAGATCCCACATGTCGGTGCCGCGTGTGTAGCCGATCACCAGCAGCAGTAGGGCCGCAACCACGGCCACCAGGGTGATGGACTGGCCGATCTTGTCGAGGCGCTGCTGCAAGGGTGTCTTGAGTTTCTGTGCATTGTTCAGATAACCGGCGATCTTACCGATCTCGGTCTGCATTCCGATGCCAACCACTACCGCCCTGGCCCGCCCGGAGGTGACCAGGCAGGAGGAGAACACCATATTCTTCTGGTCGCCGAGGGGAACATCCTCACCGAAATCGGGCTTAAGCTCCTTCTCGGAAGGCTCGGATTCACCGGTTAGCGCAGCCTCGTCCACGGCCAAATCAGTGCAGGAGATCAGGCGCGCGTCGGCCGGAACCAGATCACCGGTTTCCAGCACAATAATGTCGCCGGGCACTACGTCCACGGCATCGATCTGCACCTGAACGCCATCGCGGATCACCTTGGCCGTAGGGCTAGACATCTGCGCCAGCGACGCCAGCGCCCGCTCTGCACTCGACTCCTGGGTGATGGCGAGGGTGACGTTAAGTATGACGATGAACGCGATCACGGAGGGCTTGATCCAGTTGGCATCCTCATGCGTGATTGCCATCGCCACCGAGAGGCCGGTCGCGATCAACAAAATGATAATCGCCGCATCCGAAAGGTGATGCAGAATCTTCTTCCACAACGCCGTCGGCTTTTGCTCCTCGAATTTATTCGAGCCATACCTGGCATGACGATCGGCAATTTCGGCGGCGGGCAATCCCTTAGTCGCGCTGACACTTAACGCCTTCAGCACATCCTCGGGCGTGCCCTCAAACCATTTCACTTTTGGATCTCCTCGGAGTCGAGCTTAAAACAAACACCGTGGATTTTACCATCGCCAACCTCACGACTGCGACCAGCCGAGGGCGCCCGGTGCCCAGGTCATTCCTTGACGGCGCCCGTACTCTGGTTCATGATCCGCCGCTGGAAGATGAAGAACAAGATCGCCACCGGGATGGTCATCAGTACCGCCGCGCCGAGGCGCAACGGGAACTGCGTGCCTTGACCAAGCCCGCCGCCGACCAGCCCGGCCACACCGCGGGTCAGGTTGACCAGCTCTGCCGACCGTGCCGCCACGATGAAGTGCGAAAGTTCGTTCCACGAACCTTGGAAGCTCAAAATAGCGATGGTTATTACCGCCGGACGGGCCATCGGCAGCACCACCGACCAGAAGGTGCGGAACGTGGAGGCGCCATCGATCCGGGCGGCCTCCTCGACCGCGCGGGGCACCGACTCGAAGAAGTTCTTCATGATGAACACGCCCGTCGCATCCACCAGCAGCGGCACAATCAGCCCGGCGAAGGTGTCGTAAATGCCCACCTGGTTGATGACCAAGAAGCGCGGAATCAGCAGCACAACACCTGGCACAGCCATGATGGCCACGATGCAGGAGAAGACCACCCCGCGGCCCTTGAACTCCAGCCGCGCCAGGGCGTAACCGGCCAGGGAATTGAAGAACACTCGACCCAGGGTCACCGCGAGCGCGACGATTGTGGAGTTGCGGAACCAGATTGGGAAGTCGGAGTGGTAGAACAAGCGCTGGAAGGCCGAGGTGGTCCACGTATTTGGGATCAGCGACAGCGGGTTCTGTGCGGCGTCGTAGTCGTACTTGAACGCGTTGGCGATGGAGAGCAGGAATGGGTAGACGTAGATAAACGTGATGATGAGCAGCGCGAGGTAGACCAGCAGGGTTGATACTTTGATCCGGCCGATTTTCACGAGGCGACCTCCTTTGCCGCCGCCCGCGCATCCTTGGCTCGCAACACCGCGAACCGTTTGCGCTTGGACACCTCGCGCTCTTTGAGTACGTTGCGCTGGATGATGGTCATGGTCACGATGATTACGAACAGGATGAAGGCGATGGCCGCGCCGTTGCCCCAGCGCGAGTCCACGAATGAGGTCTGGTAACTCAAGAATGCGGGCGTCATCGTGGTATTGCCCGGCGCGCCCTGGGTGCCGGTGTAGATCTGGTCAAACACCTGCCAGGTTCCGATTAGCCCCAGCGTCATCACCGTGAAGATGGTGGGGCGCAGCATCGGGATGGTCACATGGCGCAGTCGTTGCCAACCGGTGCAGCCATCCACCAGGGCCGCCTCGCTCACCTCTCCGGAGATGCCCTGTAGGGCGGCGATGAACAGCAGCATGAAGGTGCCCGATGTGGTGAAGATTGCCATCATCATCAGCACGGTCATTGCCACCGACGGGCCGGCCAGCCAGTCCCACCAGCTCACGCCGAGTAGTGGCGAGGCTCGCAGGGCTTCGGGAGCCTGATCGACGCCGAACCAGCCCAGCATGATGTGTCCTAGCCCGCGGGGGTCGGCCAGCCAGTTCGGGGCGTTAACCCCGATCATTGAGAAGGCGCGGTTGACGGCGCCCGTAGCGCTGAATAGGAACAGGAAGACGACGGTGATGGCCACCGAGGAGGTGACCGAGGGGAAGTAGAAGGCGGTGCGGAAGAAGCCGCGTCCGCGCATGATGCGCCGGTTAACCAGCACCGCCAGACCAAGCGAGACTGCGGTCTGGATCGGTACCACCAGCAGCACGTAATAGAGGTTGTTTCGCAACGCTTGGCCAAGCTGCCGCGAGGGCAGTCCCTCGCCGGAGAGGAGTTGGGCGTAGTTATCGAAGCCTACGAAGTTCGCGTCCCACGGGCTTCCCCGACCGGAGAAGTCTGAGACGGATACCCACACCGCCATGGCAATCGGCACCACCATGAACACCGTGAGTACGATCAGCGTGGGCGACAAGAACAGCCATCCGGCTGCCGCCTGCCCACCCTTGCGTCCGCTAAATAGCCGACGACGACCCCCGTCGGGGCGACGGCGGCGCGGTGCCTGCGCCGCCGTCGTCCCGACCGAAGCCTGAACTGTCACGGCTGGATCGCCGCCAGGTCACCCTGCGTCTGGGCGAGCAGCGCTTGAAGGTCGGCGTTAACCAGGCCATCGATACCGGCGTTGAACTCGCCGATCACAGCCGAGATGCCCTGGAATGGGGGCACGCCCTGGGCGTAGGCGCCGCCACGGATGAAAGCGGCAAACTGCGGGAACTCGGCGGCCCACTCGTCGGCAACCGTGGTCACCGAAGGCATGACGCCGAAGTCGCGGGCGGCCTGCATCTGCTGCTCGTCTTGAACCATCCAGTTGACGAACGAGATCGCGGCCTCCTGGTTGTCCGAATCGGCGGCGATGCCCCAGCAGTTGGTGAACTGGAGGGTGCCCCTGGCCCCACCGGGACCGGCGGGCAGCTCGACGGCGACCCACGGGGTGTCGGGGAAGTCGTTACGCAGGGCGCCGGCGATCCAGTTGCCCTCGATGGTCATCGCGGCGGCGCCGGAGCCGAATGCCTCGCCACCCCAGCCGGTGCCAATCGCGCTCGGGAAGGCGGCAATGCCGTCGGCCAACAGACCCTGCACGAATTCAAGCGCGGTCAGGTTGGCGGCGGTGTCAACGTCGGCGTTGCCCGCTGAGTCGAGCAGACCACCACCGGCCTGGGCCATGAACGTGCCCACGCGCTGCCACTCGGGGCCGAAGCTCAGGCCCACTACATCGTCGGTGGTCAGGGTCTGGGCCGCCGCACGCAGCTCGTCCCAGGTGGTGGGCCAGGCGCCCTCTTCGAGACCGGCATCAGACCACATCTGGGTGTTGATAACCAGCGCGAGCGTGGAGAAATCCTTCGGCGCGCAGAAGAAGGTGTCGTCCCAGGTGAACGAGGCCATCAGCGCCGGGTAGAAGGTGGCGTCCAGCTGGTCGCCGAAGGCCAGCAGCGAGCCGTTCTCGGCCCAGCCGGGAAACGCCTCCGTGGAGACGTAGAACACGTCCGGCGGGGCGGCAGCGGCAAAGCCCTGGGCGAGTTCCTGACCCAGATCGGTGGCGATCCGCAGGTTAGCGGTGTGGCCGGTGGCGGCCGACCAGGCGTCGATGGCGGCCTGAACCGAGGCGGTCTCGGCGTCACCCGACGTGCCGATCAGGATGTCCAATTCGGCGCCATCAACGGGTGGCGGCACTGGGTCTTCGCCGTTACCGTTACCGTTTTCACCACCAGCAACTGGCGGAGGCGTTGGATCGGTGACTTGCTCATCTCCGTTGCCGCAGGCGGCAAGCGACAGCGCCAACGCCGAGGCGGCGCCAAGGGCGAGCAGACGAATCATTCTCTTCGACATCTTCGGTTCTCCTTTGTGTTGTGTCGATTTGAGTCGGAAACTGTTGTTTTCCGGGGCTAGTTGGGGCTGCGACTCGACGCTCTTTCGACGAGTCTAGGTTGGATAAGAATCTGCCGGTCGGCAGGGTTTACCGGTTTTGCCTGGGAAAATCTGGCGTTTGCGGCGTCGATCTGGGCGCGCAGGAAGTCGATGCAGTGGTCGGCGACGATGTCTACCGGTTGGGCCACCGAGGATAGGTCCAGGGCGCGGGCCACCGGGGTGTCATCGAAGCCGACGATGGCAACCTGTCGGGGCGCGCACTCGCGAACCGCCGTCGAAGCGCCGAGGGCCAGGGAATCGCTGACGGTGACGATTGCGGTCAGCTCCGGGTCGGCCAGCAACTCTGTCGCCACCTCCGTCGCCTCGCGAACCGTTCCGTCGCACCTCCGCACAAGGGGTTCGACGTCTTGATCGCTGGCGGCCAGGGCCGCCAGGTAGCCACCGAGACGGTCATCACCAACGCCGGAACCCTCTGGCCAGCCGAGGAAGGCAATGCGGCGATGTCCTAGCTCAAGCAACCGCTCGGTGGCCAGGCGCACGCCAGCGCAGCCGTCTACATCTACCCAGGCGTGGTCGCCGGGATGAGTGCCGTTGTTGTTCCAGGGGCGCCCGAAGGCGACGAAGGGCACCTTTCGTTCGGATAGCCAGCGAGTGCGCGGATCGTCGGCGTGGGTGTGGGCGAGTACCAAACCGTCTACTCCCCCCTCGGCGAGTAGCTGGTCCCAAATCTGAATCTCGGCCTCGGCGTCATCGGCCACGTAGAGCAGGATGTGCAGGTCAACCCGCTGGGCAGCGCTAGTTACCGCATGCAGGAAGTGGTCGAGTACGTAGCCGCTGATGCCGTCAAAGTCGGTGGTCATGCGGGCACCCACCACGAACGAACGCTGGGTACGCAGCCGCCGAGCTGCGGTGTTGGGGCGGTAGTCCACCTGCGCGATGACCGCGCGCACTCGCTCTAAGGTGATGGGCGCCACCAGGTGCGGATTGCTAATCACGTTCGACACGGTTTGCCGGGACACGCCAGCGAGTTCAGCAACGGTAGCCAACGTTGGCCGACTGTTCACCACGCCTCCTAGCCTGATGGCTCTTGGATCGTTCATTTGATCGATCTAATTTCAGACGCTAGCATGAAACCCAGCCGGAACGAAAACTTGACCACCAACCGATGCCAAACTGTGACCCACGCCCCGGCGCCCGCCGGAGCCGACGAGCCAGCGGCAAATAAGGAGCGCAGCGATGACCACCACACCAGCACCCACTCTCGCGCCTCCCGCGGCCCGCCAGCCGCTTCTACACGATCTTCAGGTCACCTGCCTGGCTCCCAGCCAAATCTGGACCACTCCAGACGGGCAGGTGCGTCCAGGGAGTGGACTCCCCGGCGTCTATCACGGTGACGTTCGCGTGCTGAGCGAGGTCACCGTGCTGGTGAACGGCGCCGAACCCGAGGTGATCGGCTCGCGCGTGATCGGCCCTGGCATCTCCGAGACCACCTCCGCCCTACGGATGATCGACACCGGCACAGCCGACCCCACCACCCTCCTCTGCCGCCGCCGCGAGGTTCGCCCCGGTGAGGTGCGCGAGACGCTGACGATAACGTGCGCCACCGAGACGCCGGTGACGGGAACAATCACGGTTCGCCTCGCCTCCGATCTGGCCCGGATGGAAACCGTCAAGAGCGGGATGGTCGCGCCACTGATCGCACCGGAAGCCATCTGCGAGGGCGCGTTGTGGCGGGATCAAGAGAACGAGGTTGAGGTTTGCGGCTACGACCCCGATGTGGCCGTGGATGAGACGGGCGCGACCCTTTCCTGGCTGGTCACGGCGGCCCCTGGCACTCCGGCAAAGGTTGGCTGGGAGATACGCTCACGGATTGTCGCCGTCGTCGACTCCCCCAAGTCGTCTATCCCGGAATGGGCGACACCCACCATCACCGCGACCGACCGCCGCCTCGCCCCCTTCATCAAGCGTTCCCTAGCGGATTTGACCAGCCTGCGAATGAGCGCGAGCTTCGCCCCGGATGAGACCTTCCTAGCCGCCGGCACCCCGTGGTTCTACACGTTGTTTGGCCGCGATTCGCTGATCGCCGCCCGGATGCTACTACCGCTGGGTACCGACCTGGCTCGCGGCACGCTACGCACGCTCGCCGCCTGCCAAGGTACCGAGGTCGATCCAACCACGGCTCAGGAGCCGGGCAAGATCATGCACGAACTCCGTTCCCAGGTGGTACTGCATGACGATCACGGGATGCAGCTGCCACCGCTGTATTACGGCACGGTCGATGCCACCGCCTTGTGGGTGCGGCTGCTGCATGATGCCTGGCGGTGGGGCTTGGCCGATGCGGATGTGGCAGGGCTGCTGCCCGCGCTGGAGGCCGCGCTGACCTGGCTGACCGAGTACGGCGACCATGACGGCGACGGGTTTATTGACTACATAGACGCCACCGGTTTCGGCCTGTCCAACCAGGGCTGGAAGGATTCGGGCGATTCGGTGCAGTGGCGTGACGGTCGTCTGGCTCAGGGGCCGATTGCGTTATCCGAGGTGCAAGCTTATGCCTACGCGGCTGCGCTGGGCGGGGCCGAACTCCTTGACGCCTTTGGTCGGCCCGGCGCGGCAAAACTTCGGGAGTGGGCCGCCACCCTGGCCCTCCGATTCCGGCAGCGGTTCTGGCTAACCGATGAGGCCGGGCCATATGTGGCCATAGCCTTGGATCGTGACGGCGCCGCCATCGATACCGTCACCTCGAATATGGGTCACCTGCTGGGGACGGGCCTGCTCAACTCCGAAGAGGAACGCCTGGTGGCCGACCGGCTTATCGCCCCCGACATGTTCTCCGGGTATGGGCTGCGCACCATGTCTACTGAGTCCGGCGGCTACTGGCCGCTGAAGTATCACGCCGGTTCGGTGTGGACGCATGACACAGCGATGGCCGTGTTGGGTCTGGCTCAGGCCGGTTTCGGTGGACATGCCGCCGTGTTGGCCGATGGCCTGCTCGCGGCGGCCAGCCACTTCGACTACCAGATGCCGGAGCTTTACGGCGGCAACTCCCCTGGTGTTGAGGGCGCTCCGCCGCTGGCCTACCCGGCCTCCTGCCACCCGCAGGCGTGGGCGGCGGCCTCGTCGGTGGCGCTGCTAGAGGCGCTGCTGGGCCTGACCCCACAACCCGACGGCGGTCTGACCGTCTCTCCTGCCGCCGACTCGCCGCTCGGTGATGTCAC
>WQZL01000039.1 GCA_009780755.1 Promicromonosporaceae bacterium
ACTCCCCCGACTTCCCCCGACTCGACCCCGCGATCTCGTTCCCCTACACACCCGTGGTGGCTCCTGGTCACGAGAACATCAAATACCCGGAGTGGCTAAACGACCTGACGCTTTACCACAACCGAGGTAACTCGCTTTGGGTTGGGGAGTCGGTGACCCGCGGCGATTTCTTCGGCCTGGATGACCTTTTCACCGAACACCCTCGGGTGGTCGAGGGCATGATCGAGATCTACAAGTATTGGGTGGATTTTGGCGTTGACGGTTTCCGTATCGACACCGTCAAGCATGTGAATTTTGAGTTCTGGGAGGTGTTCACGACGGCGATCATGGAACACGCCCGCTCCATCGGCCGGGACGACTTCTTCATGTTTGGCGAGGTGTTCGACCATGACGTGCGCCTGCTGGCCCCGTATGTGCGGGATACCGACATGCAAACCGTGCTTGATTTCGCCTTTCAGCGGGCGGCCATTGATTTTGCCGGGGGTGGCCATGCCCGCAATTTGGCCGGGGTATTCGCCTCGGACGATTTTTACATCACACCCACCTCGTCGGCCGCCGGGCTGACCACCTTTCTGGGTAACCACGACATGGGCCGGGTAGGGCTGCTGTTGAGCGGCGCGGACGATACTCCGGCGGCCGTGCGGCTCGCCCATGAGCTGATGTTTTTGTCTCGGGGTCAGCCGGTGATCTATTACGGCGACGAGCAGGGATTTGCTGGCACCGGCGGCGACAAGGAGGCCCGGCAGACGATGTTCCCCACCCAGGTGGAGGCATGGTGGACTCAGCCCCTGATTACCGGCGAGCCGATGGGGTCGCGCTATTTCTTTGACACCGAAGCGCCGCTTTACCGAACCATCGCGGATCTCTCGGCGCTGCGGGCCGCGCATCCCGCGCTGGCGACGGGTGCGCAGATTCAGCGGTATACCGAGGGGCACGTCTACGCGTTTAGTCGCGTGGATCGCGACGAGCTGATCGAATACCTGGTGGTACTCAACTCGGCGCCGGACGCGCAGGTTTCGCAGATAGCCAGCCTCACTCCAGGGGCATCATTCGAGGTGATCTGGGGGAACGCCGAGGCGGTAGCAGCCGGGGTAGATGGCATGGTAACCGTGACCACGCCGGGCGTGAGCGCCCTGGTGCTACGCGCCGACCGAACCGTGGGGACCGCTTCTTCGGGGGAAATCGAGTTCCGCCTACCGGCCGAGGATGCCGAGGTAACCGGCCTGACGGCGATCTCCGTAACGATAGATCAGAGCGCCTGGGCGGAGACCTCCTTTGCCTGGCGGATTGCGGGTACCGAGGAATGGCTGCCCCTTGGCGTGGCCGAGAGCTTGATCCCCCGGGTATTCCACGACGTTTCTGACCTAGAGCCGGGCACCCGCATCGAGTACCGGGTAGTCACGGTGGACGCCAGCGGAAATCGCGCCAGAGCCTCCCGAACCGTCACGGTAGGCGGCGACTAAACGACTCGCCCGTAGCGATGGTTTCGACACACTCGTACCTCGCTACTCAACCACCAGGGAAGCTGTGGGGAGCCGTCATTTTGCGCGAGCGTCAGCGAGCCGCAGAACCCAGACCAAAGGGAAATCCTCTGAGCCTGGGTCCGGCAACTACGCTCCTACGTCGCTCCGCGCAGGATGACGTGCCGGGAGTAATTCTGTGTCGCTCCGCATAAAGCGACGGCAGGGGTTAAGAGAAAGCGGCCTCGTAGGCCCTGAGGTGGGCCTGGGCGGCGGCGGCCCAGGTGAAGGTCTGAGCGCGCACGATGGCGGCTTCGGCGAGCGCGGCGCGGCGCGGGGCGTCGTTTAGGAGGGCGCGCAGCTCGGCCTCAATAGATGCGTCGTCTGTGCCGCAGTAGGCCACGGCGTCTCCGCCCACCTCCGGCAGCGAGAGTTCCCGCGTGGTTAAGACGGTCGCGCCGCAGGCCATCGCCTCCAACACGGGTAGCCCGAAACCCTCTCCCCTGCTCGGGTACGCCAGCACGGTGGCTCCGGCAAGGAAGCCGGGCAGGTCACCAAGGGGCAGGTAGCCGGGACGGCGGATGACCAGGTGCGGTGGCACGGCGGCAATCGCGGCATCAAGGGCGTCGTCCCAGCCTTTGCCCCCGGCCAGCACCAGCGCCGGCGGATTGTCGAGTCCGGTGCAGGAGCGCACCCAGCCGCGAATAAGCGCGGTCACGTTCTTGCGCGGCTCCAAGGTGCCGAGGAAACCAACGTAGTCACGATCTCCGATATCGAGGGTGGCCCGAACGCGGGCCGCCTCGGGGTTAGACACCGGGCGGAAGCGCTCGTGATCCACTCCGTGATAGGCCACATAAAACTTTGCCGCATCGGCCCCTACCAGACGCACTACCTCATCGCGGGTGGCCAGGCTGGGGGTGACTAGTGCGGCAGCCCGGCGCGCGGCGATGCGAATCCACGCCCGGAAGAACCGTGCCTTTGCGCGCAGATGCAGCTCGGGAGTGGTGAAGAAGGTGGCGTCGTGCAACGTGACAACTACAGGTGTCCGCGTGGCCAGCGGCATCGTGTAGTGGGGGCTGTGCACAACATCGGGCCTGACCCGACGAATCAACCGAGGCAGGACAACCTGTTCCCAGACCAGACGGAGGAGACGGCGCTCCAAATGGGGACCGACCACAATCACCTCGGCGTCAGGCGCCAGCTCGGCGAACAGTTCACCGTCGCGTCCCTGACAAGCGATGGTCAATTGCACCCCAGCCCGCACTAGCTCGGGCACCAGCTCGTCCACATAGCGCCCCACCCCCCCACGATCAGCAGGCACGGCGGTCGCATCTAGTAAAACGTGCATGTTATGCCTCCACTCTGGGCCAGGATGAGGTCAGGTACGCCTCAATTGCGCGATGCCTGAACGTGTAGGGCTTGCCGCGATCAACGATGCCGCGCATCGTGTCAAGCCGCTGCGCAGCTTGTCCAACCTTGGAGGCATCCGCCAACCCCATTGCCTTAGCAATGTTGGTAGCTGACCGCTGCTCGGCAGGCAGCGCGGCCATCGCTTCAAGAAATCGTCGCTCCTTCGTCGGCAGCCTTGTCAAAATCCGCTCAACATGCGCCGTGGCCTCGGTACGCACAGTTGCCCAACCCTCGCGTACATCATCGATTGTGATTTCATCACTTATACCCGCAAACCAGGCACGCTCTCCCGCCAGTTGGAAAAGGAACGGCTCCCCACAGCAAAGATCAGCGATTAGCGCGGCGGCCTCCTGCGACATTCTGATTCGATGCGTACCGCCCGCGTCATCTGCAAGCTCCCAGCCCTCTAGCACGAAGCCGCTGAGCGCCATAGTTAAATCCGCTTGTTCAATAGGCTCAAGCACGGTGGTGGCAAACCTGCGCGCAAAAGTAGCCCCACCACAAGTGACCGTCGTTTCCGCAAACTCTGGCAGGCCAGTCAGGTAGACCGCGATTGGCAGTGCCTGTCGGACTTGCAGTCCGCCAGGCGCAACTATGGTGCGTTCGTAAACCAGAGCATCACCAAGGGCGATCAACAGTTGAGACAGTGCCTGTGCGCCCGAGATGTTCTGCACTTCATCTATGTGGATGAGAACTGCCTTACCAGCATCGGCGGCACGAGCGCCGATCTCAGTCAGCAGGGCAGTCAGCGCGGTGAATGGTTCCGGTCCCGGGTGTCGGTCAAGCGTAATCGACAGGCCCGCCACAGCCACTGCGCGAACTCGTTCTACCACATTGCGCACCCGTTCTTCACGGGCCACCGCCAGGCCAGCCTGGTTCGCCAAGTCAAGAACAGCTTGGGCAACCACCTTCATGGGGTCGCCCCCGGAGGGAATCCGCAACTGTGGAGTAACCCAATCACCTCCCTCTTGTGCCAGGTGAGCAATGCGGCGCACCAATGCGGACTTGCCAAGACCCGCCTCCCCTAAGATCGTCCGGCCTCGCTCAGCTATTCCGCGCATCCTACGAGGTCGCACCACATTTACCCAGTCCATGACCTGATCAACGCGACCAGCCCATACCGCTGGAATCGTATCCGAGCCAGGGGTGAATGGAGAGTTAACCGGAGTTCTCATTTGATAAACTTACCACGAGAATGACCTGTCTGGTAAAGTTACCGAACCAGTGAGCGGTTTGGTAACTTTCCCGAGACAAGTTGACCGCTTACTAAGGCTAGCGACACTCGGCGACCTCAACGATGGTGTCGATCTGCTCCATTGCCTTGGCTTGCACGGCGGGCAGCCTGGTGGCGATCTCGGCGTGGATTTCGGCGCGGCGGGCGAGCAGGTCGTCCAGCAGGGCGACGAAGCGAGCGTCGTCCAAGTCCTGGTGGCCGACGGCGAGGTCGGACTGGCCAAACATGTCCAGCACCTCACGGTACTTGTGGCTCCAGCCAATCACCAAGGTAGGTACCTTCATTGACAGCGACGAGACCATAGCGTGGAAACGGCTAGCCACGAACACGTCGCACCGGCCAATCAGGTAGCGCAGCGCCTGCGACGAAAGCTCGTCATCCACGAATAGCACCTTGGACTTGTCGGCCACGGCATCGTAGATGGCGCGGCATAGCGGCAGGTCGTTGTTGTGCGTCTTGGCGGTGTGGGCGCGAGCGCTGTGCGCGACCAGGAACACCGGGCGTTCCAGGTTGCCGGTGATGTGGTCGATCTGCCCGGCTACCTCCGCCACGTAGTCCTCCCCACGGGCGGCGGCGCTCTTAGCGAGTACCGCGCTCGGCGAGAAACCCACCACGTTGCCGCCCGCGAAGAATCCCGTGTCCACCTTGGTCTCGGCGGTCGCCACGTCCTCGGCGGTCACCTCTAGGGTGAAGGCTAGGTCGGCGCCCGCGTGTACGTTGGTTAGCCCCAGCCCCAGCAGGTGCTCGTGGGTGATCGCGCCGCGTGAGATGATCGCGGCCATCCTGGGCAGCAACATCTTGGCTGCCCGGCGGTTGAGCGGCTCTTTGAAGGGTCCGAGTGCCTGGGCCACCTTCACCACCGGTGTGCCCACAAACAACGCGGGCAGGATCGAGGCCATGTTGTAGATCAGGAACTTGCCACGCCCATCCACGAACGTGATGCCACCCTCGTCAAGCAGCACGTCGGCCTCTGCCAGCGCCTTAACCTCGGGCACAGCATTGCGGATGGTTTTGCGCAGCGGGGGCAACAGCCGGTGCAGCAGCGCGGCGCCGTTAATCAATACCCCGAGGCGCAGTGCGTTCGCGTCTAGCACCCTTAGATTCGGGTACGGATTCTGCGCGGCATCCGAGCGCGGGTACATGCTCAGCAGCACGAAGGAATTGCGACCATCCCCGGCACGGCTCAGATGCTGCACGGAACTCTCTAGCATGGCCGCGGCGCCCTTGTTACCGGAGAAGGCCGATCCGATGATCGCGATCCTCATGTTGTTGCCTTTCGTTTTTTGGCCGCGGTGAGCGCCGCGTAGATCAGAGCCACGATGCCATCAGCGATAGTCGCGTACAACCGCGCGGCAAGCGAGAGCACTATGGCCTCTTCGACGGAGAGATGGGGGGCCACCAGCAACACGATCACGTACTCGCGCACGCCGATGCCACTGGGTACCAGCACGGCCAGGATGCCCACGGCCCCGGCGATGATGTAGGCGCTGGCCAACGGCAGCCAGGTAGCGGCGGGCGCCGCTGTCATCGAGACGGCGATGAACACGAACCCGGCGCCATTGACAACGCGGGGGATCAAGTAGAGCAGTTGGTAGCGCAGCGCCTGGCCCGACCGCAGGAAGTATTCGGGCGGCACCTCGCGTTTCAGCACCCGACGGGCAAGCAGGTTGGTGATCCACCGGAACAGGTGCCGGTTGGTCAACGCGACAAGCGGGATGAGCGAAGCCAGCGCGAGCAGCAGCGTCTGGTTGCCGCCCAGGTCGAAGGCGCCCGCCGCGAGCAGCACCAGTGACGGCGGCACCAGCGAGCCAATCAACAAGAACAGATTCTCGTAGATGAAGGTCAGCGTGACCAACAGCTTCGGCACGCCGTAGCCCTGCGCCCAGGCGATCTTATTTGCTACCGCCCCCACCTGGCCGGGGATGTATTTCAGCAGCCAGGAGGCGCAATGCACCCGAACGCCCTCAATTGCTGGCACATGCTCTCCGGAGAGTTCAGAGGTCATCCGCCCCCACAGCTGCCCGGAGATGGTCACGGCCAGCGCGAACAGCACCACGGCGCCAACGATCCAACCGTCAACGCGCAGGCTAACGTCGGCCAGGTCACTGCGGTTGTCCAGCAGCGTCCGGGTGAACAGCCAGCCAACCACGCCCACCACCGCGGCGGTAAACGAGTAGCGCAACGCCTTGCGGGCGCGCGGGTTGGCAGGCAGAAGAGGCATGGGTTGAGGTCAGGCGGTCTGATTGTAGGAGCGCAGCACGTTGAGCGACTTCTTGGGCGAGGAGGCAATCAGCGCATCGGGGCGCGGATAGCCGACGGCGATGAGGAAGACGACCCGCTCGTACGGTTTAAGGCCGAGAGTCTTGGCCATCTTGATCTCCAGCGGCTCGAAGTCCGGCCAGTTGATGACGGACGAGCTAAGGTCCAGGGTCTCCAACGCGAGCATGAAGCCCATCGAGGCCAGCGAGGCGTCGATATACGGCAGGTGCCGGTCGCGCGGAGAGAAGTAGGAGTCGAAGCGACCCTTGACCACCACGATGGCCGGGATCTGGTGGTCGTAGCCGCCCGCGCCGAATGGGATGGCGGCCACCTTGCGAACGAGTTCTGGCTCGTCGAAAACCAGGAATTCATACGGCAGGCGGTTGCAAGCCGTGGGCGCCTCGCGGCCGACGATGAGCGCCTGGTCAATCAGTTCGCGCGGCACCGGCCTATCCTCGAACCAGCGCACCGAGCGCCGCTGCGTGGCCAGGGCCAACAGATCGTCGTACTTGACCCCGGATGGCTTGATCTCGGTGTGCTTATAGGGAACGGTGGCGCGGTCGATCTCGACCAGCTCGGGGGTAGGCAGCGCGGCGAAGGTGGCGCGGGCGCGATCTACGATGGCATCAGGCTCGACGATCAGCGAAAAATACTCCGTGAGTACGTCGAAGGCCCAGCGCAGCTCGACGGGGTCGGTCTTCTCGGCGGTGGCTTCGGCAGGCTCAACCACCGAGGTGGCGGCCGCATAGAACTCGACGGTCTCTGCGATGTAGTCGCGGGCGAACACGGGCTTGCGTGGCTCCATCAGGATGCCCTTTTCCAGCCGGTGAATGTTCCGGCGCAGCTCGGGGCTGGTGGCCCGCGTCTTGCCGAGACTGCGGTAGTACGCGCGGCGGCCCGCAAGGATGGCGTACTGCTCACGGTTGAATGTCGCCAAGCCTGGAATCGAGTACAAGGTGGCGCCAATCCGACTGGACCCGAACCCTTCGAGTACGCCGTGGTTGGTTCGCTCATATGCCTTACGGACGGCGGGGATCGCCAAGGCGTCCTTGGCTACTCGTTTCAGTTTGTTGAGCATCAGTCGTTCCTTTGTTGGCCGGATAACGGCAAGCCAGCAATCATCGGCAGCTGCGCGCAGGATAATGCGGAGCCGGGAGGGACGTCAGCAGCGAGCGCCAGATCTTTCGGACCCTCGGCGATCCGCCCGTACTGCACCTCTTTTAGCCGCTCTAAGGTTTCTTCAAGCAGCACGCGGTTGGTGCGTTGCAGGTCGGCGATCACCAGCAGGGCAAAACTAAGCAGCGAGACCACAAGCATCGCCACTCCAAAGATAAGAGACTGCACATGCCCGCCAGCCGTCCCGGCGATCATTAGCACCAGGAATCGGATCATCGGCACCAGCGCCGCGATCAGAAATACCAGGCCCAGGGTGAGGAATACCGTATTGGGCCGATACATGATGTAGCTGCGACCGATGGCCTGGGCCGACTTGCCCATGTGCTGCCAGATGCTGGAGAACAGCCTAGATTCGCGGGTTTTCGGGTTGGTGGTGATGGGCACCGACGCGATGCGCAGCCGCTTATTTCCGGCCTGGATGATGGTCTCCATGCAGTACGAGAATTGCGTGACCACGTTCAGTCGGTATAGCGCGGCCCGCGAGTAGGCGCGGAACCCGCTGGCCGCATCGGGCAGCTTGGTACCCGCGGCGCGATTCACCACGGAGGAGCCGAAGCGTTGCATCAGCTTCTTGAATCCGGAGAAGTGCGCGATGGTGGCGGTTTGCCGGTCACCGATGGCGATGTCGGCCTCGCCGCGCAGTAGGGGCTGCACCAGATCAGTGATGGATTCCTGCGGGTACTGATTGTCGCCGTCGGTGTTTACCACGATGTCGGCCCCGTGGCGTAGCGCATAATCCACGCCGTCGCGGAAGGAGCGAGCCAGACCCATGTTGCGGGTGTGCCGCACAAAATGGGTGACACCGTGCGCGCGGGCCACCTCGATGGTGCGGTCGGTGGAGCCATCGTCTACCACCAGTATTTCTATCTCGTCGATGCCCGGAATCTGCTTGGGAATCGACGTGAGTACCAGGGGCAGGGTCTCCTCTTCGTTGAGGCAGGGTATCTGCACAAACAGCTTCACCCGCCCAGTCTAGGCCGAAACCCACCCACACCCCGCCCACCCACCGAACCGGACTTCCGTCGCCTTCCCCACGCCGAACCGGATGTTTGTCGCCTTTGAAACGGTTCATACGCGACAAACGTCCGGTTCGCTGTTCGATTGGGCGACGGAAGTCCGGTTCGGTGACGGCTGGGAAGGGAGGAGTTCACACTAGGCTCGGGGCGTGAGCAGTGAGCGGATGGCCGTGGCGATGACGGTGGAGCAGCTGTGGCAGCCTGTGCCCGGCGGCTCCGGCACATACATCCGCGAGCTGGCCGCCGCGCTGGCCGCGCGTGGGGATGTGACGCTAACTGGCATTCGCGCCCGCCCTAGCGATCCGCACGCATCTCCCCCCACGCCATCCTGCGCGCAGGGAGTACAGCGGCCGGAGTCGCCGAACCCAGGCCCGGTCATCGATCTCCCCGCAGTTATGCAGCTGCACTCCTCCCGCCTGCCTCGTCCGGCCCTTTATGAGTCTTGGTTACGCCTGCGTCGCCCGCGCGGCCCCGGCCCGCGTCCAGACGTGATTCACGCCACCACCTGGGCCGTCCCGCCGCGCAGTTCCCTTCTGGTGGTAACGGTGCATGATCTGGCCTTCCAGCGCTCCCCGGATCATTTCACGCCGCGTGGCGTCGCCTTCTTCAACCGAGCGTTGGAGATCACTCGCCGGGAGGCCGACGTGGTGATCGTGCCCTCGCAGGCCACCCGGGACGATGTGGTGGCGGCGGGCATTGATCCTGAGCGCGTTCGCGTAATTCCGCATGGGGTGGCTGCCCCGCCGGTAACCGAGGCCGGGGCGGCAACCTTCCGCGAGCGCCACGGGTTGCTCCGCCCGTACGTGATGTGGTGCGGGGCCATCGAGCCGCGCAAGAACCTGGGAACGCTGTTGGCTGCCTTCTCCCGCATCGTGGGTGACGCCGATCTCGATCTGGTGCTGGCCGGACCAGATGGCTGGGGGGGCGCGGCCGCCGATCTTGGGCGCCGACGGGCCGCGCTGCCTGCCGACCGGGTGCATGTACTCGGCGCGCTTTCGTGGGCCGACCTCCATGCGGCCTATACCGGGGCGCGGGTGTTTGCCTTCCCCTCGCTGTGGGAGGGATTCGGGATGCCGGTGTTGGAAGCGCAGGCGCATGGCGTACCGGTGGTCACCTCCCGAGGCACATCGATGGCCGAAGTATTGGGGGGCGGCGGCCTCCTGGTTGATGCGAGCGACGACGCCGATCTCGCGGCGAGCATTCTTGCCGCAGCGGGCGAGCGGCACGACGTCCTTTCGCTCGCCGCGCGGGTCAACGCCGCCCGGTACACCTGGCCTGCCTCCGCCGAAGCCCACCTTGCCGCCTATCGCGACGCAGCAGAGGGAAACACCCTATGACTCCCACCCCGTCATCCCACGGACCGAAAGCAGCGCAGGCTCTTCCCCCACACCACCCCCAAGTGCGCGCCATCGTCGTGACCTGGAACGGCGCGCACCTACTGCCCGATTGTCTGGACTCACTCTTAGCCCAAGACTTGCCGGAGGGCACGCTGGAAATCCTCGTGGTGGACAACGCCTCCACCGACGGCACCGCGGAGCTGCTGGCCGAGCAGTACCCGAGCGTGCGCACGCTGCACCTGCCCAGAAACACCGGCTTTGCCGGAGGCGTCGCGGCGGGCACCGCCGACCTGCTAGACCCTGCAATCCCCTCACCTCCCACCCCGTCATCCTGCGGGAGCGCCAGCGAGTCACAGGCCCTAGACCCAACGACCAACCCCAGCTTCATCGCCCTCCTTAACAACGACGCCCAGTTCGCACCGGACGCAATCCGCCTGTTGATCGAGGCGGCCAACGTCGCCGAGGCCGATGGCGAACGGGTGGGCGCGGTGACCGCCACGGTGCTGCTCACCGAACCGGATGAGCAGGGTCGTCTGCTTGTCCAATCCACCGGAAACATCGTCACGTCGGCAGGTGCGGCGATGGACCGTGACTTCCGTGTGCCGCTTGATGAGGCTAGTCCGCAGCGGGAGGTGTTCGGCTTCAACGGCGGCGCGGCCCTGCTCCGCACCGAGGCACTGCGCGAGGCGGGCGGCTTTGACGCGAGCCTGTTCCTCTATTACGAGGACACCGACCTTTCCTGGCGGATGCGAGAACACGGCTGGTCCATCATCCACGAACACGCTGCCCGCGCCACGCACCGGCACATGGCCTCCACCGGCGGTGGCATCTCACCGATGTTTCGCTACTACAACACTCGCAACTCGCTCATCGTCGCCACCCGGCATGCGTCGGCCCGCATCGTATTGGCGAGCCTGTCCCGACAGACGGCGGGCGCCCTGAGCCACACGCTTCGACGTGACGAACCCGGTCCCGTCCGCCGCGCCCGGTGGCGCGGCCTCGCCGCCTACCTCCGCCGTCTCCCCCAAGAACTGCGAATTCGACGCATCCAGCGCCTCCATTGAATCGCCTGCTTGCCTGATCCTTCACGCTGCTCAGGTCGCATCGCTTGAGGATTGAGTCAAGTCAGACCTGCAGATTTTCCGAGCGAAACTTACAGATGAGTCCCGACGGGCGCACGCGTTCGCTACCAGCCGCCGAGGAGTGGTCAGACACCCTCGAAGACGTTTGAGAGCACGGTCAGAATCTGTCCACCGACCCCGGTACCTCCAACTGCAACACAGCCCTGTGGTATATTGAGCGACTTTAGATCGCTGTTACAGTATTGCAGTGGAAGTTAACTTATCCAATTCCACCACTTAACACAGCACTCACTTGAGCAACCAGCAGAAAGGGAAACCATGACAAGCGGAAACAACAAAAACGTAGAAGCCGAGATATTCGAAGCTTCTTATTACAAAATTGAAGGCAAGTGCTGGAACCCGCAAAAGCCCTCTGTCAAGCTGAGCGTGTCGCTCATTGATTCCAACAATTTGGCTTTAGCAACGATGACTGCGGATCGCCCCGGCGACAACTCCGCATCAGAGAGAGAGAGAGAGAGTCAAATCGGCGAAGGGTTCAGCTTCATCTTCCATGGCCTCTTGCATGGCGTGAAGAAAATCAGGTTTGCCGACGGAGACACCTACACAGACCAAGCACTAAACATTGATGAACCTTCACTCCCGGATTACATGTCTGAAAAGGGATTTTATCTTCTTCACCCAGACGATTTCTTGCTGAAGTTCAATCTAGCGGAGGATGGAATCGAAAGACGTGTTCGCGCATACATTCATGGCGGCATGACGGTCGCGAATGAGTTGTCGGTTCTCTGCCGTAAATATTTACCGGACACTACGCGACCTTTGGATGTTCTCGATTTTGCCAGCGGTTATGGGAGAGTGACCCGAAGCTTAAATAATTCGCTATTCAACGCTACGTCTTCCGACATTCACGAGGCCGCCATGACATTCATCGCGAAAGAGACAGGCGGAGAGACACTGCTCTCGACATCAAATCCGCTAGACTTCACTTGCGATCGTTTATTCGATGTTGTCTTCGCGTTTTCATTCTTCTCGCACATGCCAAGCAGAACCTATGGAGATTGGCTTGCTGTGCTTTATAAGCTGGTGCGGCCTGGCGGGCTGTTAATTTTCACAACGCATGGCCGAATCACAACGACAAATGCCGGGTTAACCATTTCGGACGGTTACGGGTTCTGGCCGGAGGGATCGGAACAGAAGGACATCGAAGAGTCCGACTACGGCACAACGGTTTCTGAACTGCCCTGGGTCTTGCGGGTCCTGGAAGAGCGAATCGGGCAATACCCCGTGCTGTTTGAGGAGGGCTCTTCATTCACTGGAGGCGGGCAAGATCTATACGTCGTGCAGAAAGACGACCAATACTCGCGACTGAACGCCAATGACCATGGCATTAGCCGAACAGAACTTGCTTCCGGTCTGGCTGCGCAAAAACAACAATACGAAAGCACGATCTCCTGGCGGGTTACTCGCCCACTTCGGGCCGTGAGAGCAGTTCTAGCGAACCAGAAGTAGGCATCCCGCCGAGGATGGCCAGACACCCTCGGAGACGTTTGAGAGTACGGTCAGAATCTGCCCACCGGTCGGATCGTACCCGACTTGTGTCACGGAGGGGTGGAGTTGGGTCATTTCAGGGGCATGAATCGCCGTGACCTGCGACGATGCCTGAGCATAGTGCATGAGAAAGGCACTAAGGAACGGCCCGTGGCCCGAGAGGGCGAGCAAGAAAACTGCCCATCAGCGGCCACCCCTTGCGCATCACCGCAGGCCAGGGCCTCATGGCCTCGACCCTCAGTTTCGAGACAACTTTTGAGAACCCTAGTCATCGCACGAAGGCGGCGATACCCGCACTCTGCATTGCAACCCCTCACACCAAGAAACTCGCTGGCCTGCGCGAACACGCAGGCTGACAACAAGTCCAGTGGCGACAGTGAGGCACTAAGGCTTTTCGCACAAGTCGGGTACTACAACACTCGCAACTCGCTCATCGTCGCCACCCGGTACGCCTCGGCCCGCATCATGTTGGCGAGCCTGTCCCGACAAACGGCGGGCGCCCTGAGCCACACGCTGCGGCGGGATGAACCCGCCTCCGTTCGCCGGGCACGCTGGCGTGGTCTCGGCGCCTACCTGCGCCGTCTCCCCTGGGAGTTACGAGTCCGGCTAACGCCTGGGGATCAGCGCAGATGAGGAGGGATGCTTTGATAGGGCCAGTCCAGCTTGCCAAAAACGATTCGACGCTGAGTGGCCAGCACAATGATCGACAGGACGAGCAGGGCAATTGAAGCTAGGCCCAACAGGATCGGGCCAGCGCCCGCGAACGCGGCAGGGATATTTCCGAATCCGGCGGCCATGCCAACCAGGCTAGAGATGATGCCGACCACGCCGCTGGCGATGACTAGCCCCTTCTTGCGGCTGTAGGACGCGCCAATCGCTAGGCCGATGACGACCAGCGAAAAGACCAGGACGATATAGCCGTCCTCTCCGCCTCCTGGCGCGTTGAAGTAGTGGAAGCTCATGCCGAATATCGACACCACCGGCAGAAAAAGGAACGCAATGGACAGGCCGCCGAGGGCGGCGACCACCAGCGGAAGGCTGGCCCAACCGTCAGGCTTAGCGCCTTGCCCGTAGGGCGGTGGCGCGTACTGCGGGTAAGGCAGGCCAGGCTGGGGTTGCCCGTAGAACATTTGCGGCTGCTCGTAGAGGTATTGTGGCGGCGCATACTGTTCCGACGCCTGCGGCGGAGCGAACGGCTGCGGCTGGGTTGACTCCGGCGACGCCCACGGATCAACAGGCCGAGCGCCATTACCTGGGGTGAACTCGGTGCCAGACACAATTACTCCTACGTTGATGATTTCCAACAAACAACACGCTCATACTAACCTCAGGCGAAAGAAGCCCACATGCACCACACGTCGTCGTATTGAAAGCAACACTCACAACTACGGTCTCTAAACCATAACCATACCCCAGCAACCGCCAAAGGCGCGGCAAACCCCCAATCCCACCCACACGATCTGGCCTATAGCCCACGTAAAGCGATCTCGCATTAGGACGCACCAGAGGGGCCGTCCGCCATGTGTCTCACAGACCGTCCGATGATTACCGCGAGCGCCAAGGACTATCAGGCTTTGCCGGACGACTCAGTAGCAACTTGCCCGCCGCCTAGCTCGGCCGTGCTGCGACAAGGGCCGGGATTGTAGAGCGAGCAGCGACCCAAGCCCCGCCATCGGGGTGTACCCAGGAGGCGAGTTCTACCGCCTCGCGCCAGTCTTTGGTCAGGTCACGGCGATGGATGGGTTCATGGTGCGCGGCCCTGTTACGAACAATCAGCAAAGAAGCCAGCCGTCAATCTACCTCCCGCAGTCGCTGCAGGGGATCGCTTGGGCCGTTGGGAAAGGCTCTCGATAGCGCGGGAGTCCAAAGCGTTGTTAGGTAGCGCTTGGATGCGAGGTAGCGCCAGAAGCCCAGGTTCAACTCAGCGACTACCTTGCCGTGATCTGGTCTGCGTCCGTGATGGGTCGCGCGCTGTCTGGCTCGTTCCAGGCCGTCGCAGCCCTGGGTATCGATGGGTACGTGGTCAAACCAGTTCGATGCGCCGCGCCGGTCTGCCCAGTTAGTGAGCGCCCGATCCATCGCATTACGGATCAGCACCTCGACCATCCCAGTGGTCACCAGCACCACCCCGGTGGCATCGGCGTTCCCTTCATACAGTCGCAAGGCTGCACTGAGGTCACCATCACGGACGCGCAAATATGACCGGAGGCGAGCGGGGGTTAAGAGGTCACGGAGGGTTTCATCGCCTGGCATCGCCGTGCTTGCCGCGCCAGGGATAGCCTCGCTCTTAGCGACGTCGATTGACATCGCGCGCTCCTCCTGTAGTGTTCGAACCCCTGACCTATTCATTACGAGTTCGCTCGGTGCGCTCGATTTCGCGCTGACCTGCGGGTTTGGTGATGCTCTGGTTGCCCTGAGTGCAGGGATTGAGCGGTTCTGGTTGCCTCTCGGGTGCCAGCGATCATGGCCTCCGATCTTGTTCTGGAAGCCGCACGGGCCGTCGTCGCGCGCGAGTGCTCCCGGCCGTACGACGTGGGCGGCGGGCAGTACGTTCGCTGCGGTTCACGGCTCAAGTCGCGCTGCCCTGGCTGTTCTGATCTGACCGTCAAGGATTGGTCGGCGATCATGCGCTCCGGGATCTTAGACGCCCCGCCCGACGCGCGCTTCCTGATGCTGACGCTGACGGCTCCGTCGTTCGGGCGAACTCATCGGGTGGCGGTCGACGGTGGGCGCTCTGTTGTCTGCGGGTGCGGTGCTCGTCACAGCGCCGAGGACGCTTCGCTGCTGGGCGTCCCCATCGACCTGGACGGCTACGACTACGCGGGGGCCATCCGCTGGAACTACGGTTCTGGCGTGCTGTTCCGCTCGCTGGTGCGCTCCCTTCGTGGCCGCTACGAGACGCTGCGCTACGTCGTCGTGCACGAGTGGCAGTCTCGCGGGCTGCTGCACCTGCACGCGCTGCTTCGGATCAATGGCTCGGAGTCGCCGTCGTCCGTTGTGATCGAGGAACTCGCCCGAGCGGTCTCCGCGACGACGGTCGATGGCCGAGTGATCCGGTTCGGGCACCAGGTGCGAGCCGAGTTCATCCGAGCCAACGGCAACATCGCCAAGGCGGTCTGGTATCTGACCAAGTCCGTCGGCTACCTCGTCAAGGACGTGGCCGACGACGCATCTGAGATCGCCGTCGAGGCTCGCGAGCACTTCCGCCGGATGGCGTTCGCTGCCCGACGCTGGCTCGTCTGCGAACGATGCCCTG
>WQZL01000040.1 GCA_009780755.1 Promicromonosporaceae bacterium
AGTTGCCGCCGCCGATGGAGGAGGGGACGGTGGAGACTTACGAGCGGGTTTTGGCGTGGTATGAGTGTATTGTGGATGCGGGGTTTACGATGCCGCCGCCTTTGCGAGACTCTTTTGTTGAGGAGTGGCGTCAGGGTTGGGTGAGGTTTGATCCGATGACAATGGCTCTCGAATGGATGACCTCGGCTCCCCCTGGGGTCAATCAGGCCACTATCTTGGCGGCCTGTCCCCACTCGATGCAGAGATTGGCCGCTTTGTGCTACCGCCAGTGGCCGAGGAGGCCGCAATTGAGATGTATGCCTGGCTGGAGGGGCAATTCCAGTGCTTTGTGAATGCTGGATTCGACATGGTGCCTATGCCTTCTCGGGACTTGTTCCTTGATGAAATGACTAGGTATGGCTATGCCATGGCTGTAATTGATCTTGTAAGGAGTGCTTGGGAAAGCATCGTCGATGCCGAGGGAAATAGTTCCACTTATCAGTGGGCGGATCTGCTTGCGTTGTGTCCTCGTTCCACTGAGGAGTGGCCTGGCGGTTAGTTCAGATCGGATTCCTGCCCTCGTCGTCCTGTTTAAAGGCATCGAGTTGCAGAACCTAGCATTAGGCGGCGCCGCCCTTTCGTCGCCCTGCGGGCGACGGAGTCGCAGCGCAGGATCTACTTCAGACGGGAAGCGTCGGGAGTGGATTCTGCGCTGCCTTCGGCCCGCAGACGATATGGGTTGTCTGGGGCGTTGGTGTCTTGGGTGGCGTGGGTGGGGGCCTCCCTGCGAAAGTTCGTGGGTTGCCTGGCGGTCTTGCCTGGCCTTTCCGCATTCGTAGTAAGGAGGCCCCTGTGGGTATGGAGTTTACAAGTGTTGGGACTGCCCCAGGTGTGTTTAACGCCGCAACCCGGCAGGCGGTGGTGCGGTGGCAGCGGGCGGTTGGGTTTAGCCCAGCGGACGGGATGGTTCGTTTTGGGGATGTTGCCTTCTTTGCGGAGTTACCGGCGCGGGTGGTGCTGAGCGAAGGTGTTGAGGTTGGTGTCACTGTTGGCCCTGGGCAGGCGCTGGTTGAGGGAGCCACGGGTGAAGCTGTGGTGGAGATCGTGACTTTCCCAGATCAGGCCGCGTTGATTCCCCGCGCCGAATCGCTGACCGCAATGGTGGAGGGCTTCGAGTGGGAGGGGCGATTCGGCCCCTCTTGGACGGATGCCAGCGGGCAGGTGCGAATCCCGGTGGTGTCCTCTGGTGGTGGGGTAGTTTGCGGTGCTGACTGTGCTCACGCCCTGCCCTTAGGCAGATCGTCAGTGGTGGCATTACAGGTGGTGGTGGTGCCATACACGCAGGGGCTGATAGTGCCGGTCTCCGCGATCAGTACCGATCCGGGCGGGCAGCCGGTAGTGACCACCGAAACAGGGGAGGTGCTGCCGATCACCGTGCTAGCCGCGCATGGCGGCCTGGCCGTGGTCGATGGTGTGGCGATAGGCACCCGAATTCAGGTGTTTGGGGGCTGACGATGAGCCTCGAAGTGCGCGACCTATCGTTTACATATCCGCGTGGGCGCGAACCGATCTTCACCGAGCTGTCGGCGGGATTTCGGTTCGGGGCAGTCACCGCAGTTACTGGGCCATCGGGTGGAGGTAAATCCACCCTGCTTTACCTACTGGGGCTGCTGCTGCGCCCCTCGGGCGGGCAGGTGGTTGAAGACGGGGTGAACTTGTCCAGGATGCCCGACGGAGCTAGATCGGCTTGGCGGGCTAACCGGGTGGGGTTCGTGTTCTAGGACGCAATGCTAGACCCGGCCCAGACCATCGTGGAAAACGTCTGTGAGGGCGCGCTCTACTCCGCGAGTAGGGGTAAAAATTGGGAAGCTCGTGCCAAGGAGATGCTGGAACAGGCTGGGGTACTGGCTCGGTTTGACCACCGCCCGGGGGAGATTTCGGGCGGTCAGGCCCAACGCGTGGCATTGTGCCGAGCGCTGCTGAAGCGCCCCGCCATCGTGCTAGCCGATGAACCGACTGGGAACTTAGACGCTGATTCAGCTTCCGTGGTGTGGCAGATGCTCGTGACCGCCGCCCAAGAAGGGGCATGTGTCATCATCGCCACCCATGACAAGGCGCGCGCGGCCTCCTGCGATGAGCAGGTGATCGTGTGAGTGGTTCCACCCCTATGCGCGTGATTAAAGAGGCGATCAACTCGGCCGATCGGCGACCTTGGCGCACCCTCACTGTTGGCCTGGCGGTGCTGGTGATGTGCCTATCTGTGTTTGTCACTACCGGACAGTCCGTGGGTGTTGAGCGACGGGTGCGCGAGCAGATGGAGTCAGACTCTGCGCGGCTAATCTCGATCACCTGGCGGCAGATGTATGGCGGCATCGATTCGGCCGCCGTCGAGCGCATCGGCACTCTCACCGGAGTTGAGTGGGCGCTTGGCCGCAGCCCCGCCCTCGATTTGATCAACAGCAGCCTTCCTGGAGGAAATCCTTGCCCCGCCATCGTGGTAGTTGGCGAATTTCCACCAGGCACGATTCAGCTCAATCTCGGCCGCTTTGCCGGGCCGGGAGAGGCGATGGTTACCGCCGCCGGAACCCACTGCCTCGGGCTGCAACAGCCCGCTGGTACCCTCGCCCCTGCTCATGCCAGGCAGGCCGTGGTTGCCGAACCCGTTTTTGCCGCTGTGGGGCGGCTAGAGGTCAGGGAAGCCCTCGCCCCCATCGCAAACTTCACCTTCCTGCGCACTCACGAACCTACGCTGTTGGTTGAGGTGTTCATCCTGGCCAATGAGGCCCGGAGCATTCCCGACATCACCGAAGCCGCCCTCCGGTTAACCGGCGTCTCCGATCTGACTGATCTGGCCGTGACCTCATCAGCGGCCATGCTCGAACTCAACGCGATTCTCGAACGTGAGCTTGCCGCCAACTCCCGCATCATCGCCGCCATCGTGCTTGTCGCCGGAATGGGCTTTACCGGCCTGGCTCTGGCCTTGTCCGTCGGGGCACAACGCCGTGATTTCGGCCGTCGTCGCGCGCTCGGCGCCTCCCGCTCCCTGCTAATGAGCCTAGTGCTGCTCGAAGGCGCCATCCCCGCCCTGCTTGGCGCCATTGCGGGTACCACCATCGGCATCGCTGCCCTGGCTCTAATCTACGATGTGGCGTCCGACCTCGCCTTCACCCTCTCCGTGCCTGCCTTGGCCATCATCGCCGTCATCATCGCCTCAGTTCCGGCTGCCCTCACCGCCGCCTATCGAGACCCCGTAGCTATCGTCCGCGTCCCCTAAGCCGCACACCAGGTGGTTTCGATAGAGTCAACCGCCCGTGGGGCTAGAGCAGGGTGGCGCGGGTAGTCTTCTTGCGTGTCCACCATGAGTGATCTCATAGCCGCCCACAGTGACCTCAGCGACGTTGAAGGGGAGTGGCTGCACCTATTGGTCGGCGACTGGCAGATCGTCTCCGACTTGGCCGTCGCCGATCTCGTGCTGTGGCTGCCTACCCGCGATGGCGGGTTTGTCGCCGTCGCCCACTGTCGCCCCTCCACCGGTACCACGGTGCACTATGACGACATCGTTGGCCTATTCGCCTCCGAAGGACAGCAGGCACGCTTCGCGGCCGCCCTGGCGGATGGCCGGGTGCAGAACACCACCGAGCCGCAATGGTTCGGCGAATATGCCGTCACCGAACAGGTGGTGCCCGTCAAGATGCGCGGGGGGCGAACCATCGCGGTGATTGCCCGGCAGACCAACCTTGGACCGAGCCGCAGCCACTCCCGGCAGGAACTCAACTATGCCGAGGCCGCCGACGACCTGCTGGCTATGGCCTCGCGCGGTGAATACCCCTCCCCAGACTCCGCCTCCGGCCCGCGTCGCGGCGCCCCCCGTGTCGGTGACGGGTTGATCCGTCTCAACGCCGAGGGGCAGGTACTCTACGCCTCGCCGAACGCGCTCTCCTGTTTCCATCGCCTCGGCGTGGTTGGTCCGCTGGTGGGGCAGTCGCTGGTCGAACTGACCGCCGGGTTGATCGAGTACGCCGGAACCGTAGATGAAGCTCTGCCGCTGGTGGTGATGGGTCGCGCCTCCTGGCGCACCGATATCGAAACCCGCGGCGTCGCCGTCTCGCTGCGCTCGCTACCGCTAACGGTGCACGGGCAGCGCATCGGCGCCGTACTCATCTGCCGCGACGTTTCCGAACTGCGTCGTCGCGAACGCGAACTGATGACCAAGGACGCGACCATCCGAGAAATCCACCATCGGGTAAAGAACAACCTGGCCACGGTGGCCGCTCTCCTTAGGCTGCAATCGCGCCGCTGCGAGCTGCCAGAGGCGAAATTCGCGTTGGATGAGGCCACCCGACGCGTCGCTACCATCTCGCTGGTACATGAGTTCCTCTCCCAAACCCTTGATGAGCAGGTAGAACTTGATGGCATGTTGCAGCGCGCCCTGCGAATGACCGCCGAGCTAGCCGCCACCAACACCTCGGTGCAAACGGTGCAGCGCGGCTCCTTTGGCCTGGTCCCGGCGCAGGACGCCACCCCGCTCGCACTGGTACTCACCGAACTTGTCACCAACGCCGTTGAACACGGATTCAACGGAACCCGCGAGACCGGCACCGTCACCGTCGATGTAGAGCGCTCCGGGTCGCGCCTGCGCGTCCGAGTAACTGACGATGGCGTAGGACTTGGCACGGATGACATGGCCCGCCTCAGCCGCGACTCCGCCTCGGGACTGGGCAACCAGATTGTGCGCACACTGGTCACAAACGAGTTGGGTGGCACCATCGACTGGCGCACCGGCGATGAGGGCGGCACCGAAGTGGTGATCGAGGCCCGGTTGCGCGATGGGCGGCGGGGGTAACTTACGCTGCGCGGCGGGCGCGAGCGGTGCGGCGCTTCAGGGCGCGGCGCTCATCCTCGGACATGCCGCCCCAAACCCCGGCGTCTTGCCCAGAGTCGATGGCCCACTTTAGGCAGGTTTCAACCACGCCGCAACGTCGGCAGACGGTGCGGGCCTCCTCGATCTGTAGCATTGCGGGGCCGGTATTCCCGATGGGAAAAAACAGTTCGGGGTCTTCGTCGAGGCAAGCAGCGGCGTGACGCCAATCCATGATGCACCATTCGGTTAGTAGTTGAACTTGTCCACCCTTAGGTTCGCCTGTGATCGCCGCGCGCACAAGAGGGGGAGCAAAGATTTTCACAATTCTCCACGCCACCCCCACAGGAATTTGTAGACATCGCCGCAGGTGGCGACGTGTTTTGCCTGGTGGAAAAACTTGTTCAGGACGAGCGTGTGATTCCGGTCACATTCGCGCCAGCAAGCGGTCAAAGCGCGCCAACTAGCTGAATAGCTTCGGCGCGCCCCTTGGCGATCAGCGCCGCGCGGCCAGGTAGCGCGAGGCCCGGTTCGACGGCATCGGCCAGGTTTACGCCGAAAACCTCCTCGGCCCCGCGCTCCTGCCCGGAGAGTATTACCCCGGTGCGGGAACCTCGCAACTGGGAGAGCAAGCCACGATGTGCGAGCGAGGCATCAAGGATTGAGGCGGTCAGAATGAAAATGGCTCGACCCGTAGCCGCGAGGGCCGCTAGCTGATCCGCCTCGATAGGACAGACGCTCGCGAGCGCATCGGCGTCATCGATCAACAACAGCGGAAGGTCGGCATTGGCCCACGGGAGGCGGGCGAGGGAACCAAGCAACTCGGTCATTTCCGCTGCGGTTGGTCGAACCTGGGCCGCTCCGACAATCGCCGCATCTGCCAGCAGGGCCGGATCGTGACCGATCACGATCAGCCGGTCGCCCTCGACGCAGTTGCCAAGCGCCCGGAGTAGTATCCGCAATGTGGTGGTGCGCCCAGAACCGCGGGCGCCGACGATAAGCGCGCCGCCAGACACATCGAGCGCAAGCGGGGTCGCCATATCCCCGCCGATGCCGATCAGTGGGTTCAGCGGGCTTGGGAGCGCATCGTTAGTCAGGTCGGCTGGGGTAACCCGGTTGGGCAGGGGCAACAGGCGGATTGGCGCGGCGGAACCGTCCGCCCCTGCGCCGACCGCCGGTATCGCCGAGCCGGGCAGGGCGATCTGACATTCGATGCTGCTGCTCGCGCCCAGCCATACGCCGCGCCCTGGTTGTCGGCCACGTCCGGCAGAGGCACCGGGAACGCCGAGTAGTACGTCGGCTGCGGCATCGGCAGATAGCAGCGTCAGGCGCGGCCCAAAGCGAGCGGCAAGCCCTCCGACGGCACCGGAGCGGGAGGTAACGGCAAAGACCGCCGTGCCTGCGGCCAGCGCCGCCGCCACCGGGTCCACAGCAGGGGTGGCCAGCTCTGCTCGCAAATCCTCGATTCCGTCTATGAGGACCAAGGTGGGCGACGCCCCCGATGCTCCGGCTATGAGCAGCCGCAATAGTCGCCCGGTCCGGCGAAGATCGTCGGGGCCGGCAAGGGTGCCGAAGCCGGGATGCGGGCGCAGTCGGGAAAAAGCGGGCGCAGCGGCCTTGGGAACGAGCGCATGGACGTGCCATCCGCGAGCAAGGGCGGAGTGAGCGAGGGCAACCAAGGCCGTCGTAGCTCCGGTTCGGGCCTGGCCGAGAATCGCAAGGTGCCCGTCGGTGGGCTGCCAAGCGATGGCGGTGCGGGACTGTTCATTCGGCAGATCACCCAATGCCAATGGCAGAGCCGACCAGGCCGGTTGCTCGTCGGTGAGGGCATCGACATCGTTTAGGGAGATGGTATCCGGCAGTGGCGGCAGCCACACCGGCGGCCACTGCGATGCTGTTTGCGCGACCGCAGCCTGGCGAACCAGGTTTGCCAGTTCCGCTACGGGATCACTGCTTGCCTGCGGTCCGGTCGCATCTGGCGGCGGCGTTTGGACGGGAGCATCCCGGCTCATCTCCCGCCAGGTAGGAGCGCGATAGATGGTTGCCTTGCGGCCAGTGGCAGGAGCGCCCGCATAGGCGCATTGCATGGCGACAGGGGTGGCCACGCCCACACGCAACACGGCTCGGCCAGGGAAGCCGTGCGGAATGTGGGCGGCAACAGGGGAGTCAAGTACATCGAGGGAGTCGGCGGTATCAACGACGCGCAAGGCCAGACGAGCGGTGATGTTGGCCCGCATATCGGCAGAAATCGCCCCAGCCGGACGCTGGGTGGCCAACACCAAGTGAATGCCAAGCGAACGGCCCTGGGCGGCGATGCGAAGCAGGCCAGGCAGAAGATCGGGCAGATCATCGGCCAGCGCCCGGAACTCGTCTACCACCACTACCAGCCGGGGCAGGACTCCGTCGGGAAGTTCGGCGGAATCGGCCACCCCATGCTGGGCGAGGATAGTTTTGCGGCGCCGCAGTTCGACGCGCAGGCCGGTGAGCGCGCGGGCGGCGAGAGTCGCATCCAGATCGCTCACCCGCCCAAGCACATGCGGCAGGCGCAGGCAGTCACCGAACGACGCCCCGCCCTTAAAGTCGATCAAGGCCAGCGCCAGTTCGCGCGGGCTATGTCGCAGGGCCAGGCCCAGCACCAGCGCTTGCAGCAGCTCGGACTTCCCCGAGCCGGTGGTGCCCGCCACCAGCAGATGCGGCCCATCCCGCACCAGGTCAAATCTGACCATCTGACCGGCTGTGTCTACCCCCAGCGGTACCGCCCAGGTTAAGCACCCAGAATCATCGGTCAGCAGATCGGCCAACGGTACGACGCTCGGTAGGCGTGGGTTGGCCGGATCCGACCCGACCAACTGCTCACCATTGCCCCTTAGGAACGATTGATCTGTTCCGCCGCTTGGCTTCGGTCGCCACAGCGTCCCTACCTCGCGGCCCAGGCCAGATGCCGCCGCGAGCAGTCGGGCAAGCCGCTCGGCCTCCTTCTCGTCAAGGCTTGGCGACCCGTCGGAAGCGGCGGGCCTAAGGCCACTGACAACTCGCACATCCCGACACCAGGTAGGAGTGCTAGCCCCGGCTGAGAGGCACAGCACAACATTGGCTCCGGCACGCAGGGCGTCTCGTGCGAAATCGAGGTGAGTCCTGCTGGGGAGGTCCGCCACCAGTACATCCGGGATGGTTGATCTAGCGCCAGCGATGCTGCCGGGCAGCCAGCGACACCAGGCCCAGGCCCGACGCCCCTCCCCAATCACCGTGACATCTGCCCCCCGCGCCGCCACCTCCAACACTAGCGCCCGCGCCGCCGCTCGCGCCGTCGACTGCGAACCGCAGAAGGCCACCGCCGCATCGGGCACCGGGTTAGGCAGCGGCTCGGCAACGTGACGCAATGCCTGGCTCCATTCGGCCTCGGTGGCGGCAAGCGCGCCGTAAACAGCCTGAGCCACGCGGCGCGGATCGACGGCGGGCCATCGCCTGGCTCGACATCGGCTCCGGCGCTCGCGGCTAACCGACACCGCCTGCGGAATCACTCCAAGTAGCCCCACCGCGGAGAAGAGCGCAAACATCGGTTGTCGCAGTGCCGCCGCCAGTCCCACGAATGCGAGTACGGGCAGCGCGGTCGCCAACAAACCGAGCCACGACGTCGCACTGCCAGGTTGAGACGACGCCGTGGCGGCAGGCGGAATGAGTTTAGATAGCGCCGGGGGGTGGAGCTGCCCTCTAGCTTCGGCGGCTTTGCCGCGCTCGTGCCCCACGCGGAGAATCGCCCCCGGCAACAATGGTCGATCACCGACGATGCAATCATCGGTGACCCGCACCTGCTCGACGGGGCTATACCCATCGGCCCAAAGTGGGGCATTTCGAAGCTCGGGACGCTGGAGCAACTTGGCCAGCGCACCCCGTGCCTCGCCAATCCGCATCCCGACAGGCAGCAGCACATCCTCGCCGGGATGTACCGTCACCCGGATGCGTGCGCCGTCAAAGTCCACCCACCCATCATGCGCCTAACCCCGCAACCCCGCAGAAACAATCCACAGTCCTGTGGAAAACTGCGCAAAGACCCGACGTTCGTCGGTTCCACAAGTAAACTAAGAGAAACTAAGAGAAACTAAGAGAAACTAAGAATGCCTGAGTAGAGCTGAGGGTTAGGTAAGCAGGTCGTCTTCGGGGCGCCAGGGGCGCTCGGGAGCGTCCTCGTCGCCGGGGCGGAGAACGGACTTGCGGAGAGGAGAACCCGTGACGATTATCGGATCGGGCACGATGGCATCGGCGAGGATTTCCGGCTCCTCTTGCAGCACGGCCAGAGCCGCCGCCTGACCCGCCGCCGCTACGGCCTCCTGTACCGCCGTCGAGGTCAGCTCCTCCTTCGAATGGCGTAGTTGCGCCAGCTTCTCGGCATCCTCGGCCTCGACCGCCGCCAGGTCAGCCGCGTCCAACGCTCCGGCCAGGCCGCCCACATCGTCCAGGCTTAACTCGAAGATGTCCGTGTCGCCTGGCACCGATTCCAGCATCGCCTCGTCTGGCCGCTGCGTCAACACCTCGGCCGCATAGCTCTCGGCAGCCTCCGGCATGGGCACGTCCCGATTTTCGGCCTGCGAGCGATACCAGCGGTGATCTAGCACCTCGTGATATAGCTGCGCGGGTTCTAGCTTGCCGCGCAGGTCGCGTGGAATCGCTGCGATGGTTGGCTCAAACGAGTTCAGCAGCCAGTCGTAGGCCGCCATCTGTTCGGAGTCTCGGCCATGCGGCAGGCGCGCCCGCCAGGCGTCCATGTCATTGAGCAGCCGCCGCGCCTGCTTGTCTTCAACATCCAGACCGGTTAACCGCAGCAGGCGCCGCGAGTGATGGCCCGCATCTACCACCTTGGGCTGAATCCGCATGGTCGTGCCATCCGGGGCGGTGACGATGGAGAGCTCCTCCACGTCGAAACCAACCTCATTGAGACGGCGAATTCGCTCGTCTACCCGCCAATACTCGTCGGCCGAGAAAGATTCGGCCGTGGTCAGCGCCGCCCACAGCTCCTCATACCTCTCAACCAAGTGGTCGCCGATGGCGATGGGATCGACCTCCTCGCCGAGCAGACCGCCGGCCTCCAGGTCGAACAGTTCGCCGATGATGTTGGTGCGGGCCAAATCCACATCGTAGGCGCGTTGTCCATCCGTGAGCTTAGGGTGCAGATCACCGGTCTCGGCGTCCACCAGGTAGGCGGCAAATCCCCCCGCATCGCGGCGGAACAAAATATTCGACAACGACACATCACCCCAATAAAAGCCGATCAGGTGCAGCCGCACCAACAGCACGGCCGCCGCATCGATTAGCCGGTCGCCGGTGTCGAGGCGCACGGATTGGCTGAACACGGCGCGGTAGGGCAAGGAGAATTGCAGGTGTTCGGTGATGATGCACGACTCCAGCGGCTCGCCCGCCTCATCCGTGCGCCCGGTGACAACCGCGATGGGTTTGACACAGGGTACGTCGAGCTTGCGCAGCTTGCGGAGCAGTTTGTACTCGCGAAAGGCGTAGTGATCGCGGGTTTCCTTGACCGCCAGCACCCGCTTGCCCAGCTTCACGAAACGGACGGTGTGGCGGGAAATACCACGCGGCAGGGCGGCGAGTACCTCTTCGGGCCAGTTTTCTAGGGGCACCGCCCAGGGCAGATTGAGCAGGGCGCTTTCGGGCTTGGCGGCGGTGAACTGAAGGGATTCCACGGCTATCAAGTCTACGCAAGGTGGTGGGTCCATAGAGAGGGGGGATGGACCCACCACCGTTGCGCTTTATGGCTCCGTCAACATTTCGATGCGGGTGTCGCCGGGCAGCAGCACCGTGCACTCTGCGAAATGCCGAGATTCGCCGATCTCGAGCACGTCGATGTGTCCGATCACGCCATCGGTGCCGAGCCGTAGATCGGTGTCGATGACCTCGATGTTTAGCAAGGCCGAGGCCCAGTCATCGGCGGAGATGTTGGACACGGTCCACACGAAGCAGATCGGTTGGCGGTACAGCAGGCGGGCGCCCGAGGATACCAACGTTCCCGTGGCCATGATCGCCTCCGCGTCGGTGGGGTTGCCCACGTCGATGAAGGCCGATCTGACGATGCGGATGCGCGGATCGGTGGAGAAGAGGTGAATCTCAAGAGAGGGAACCACTAGGCCGTTGTACAGCGCGTCTGCGGAACGAAGGGTGTGGTGAACCAGGGCCTTGGTACCGGCGATGACGTTTCCGGCATCAGCCGTGATCGTGATGGGCGGAGACCAGGTGTCACCGGCAGCGATGATCGGCTCGGCGTTAGATACCCGGAGGAACGGCGCCCCCTGGACTTGCTGCACGGTGGTGGTAAACACCAGCGGGCTTAGCGGTAACGGCGCCCCAGGGAGGATCGCCAGTTGATAGTTGTAGCCCTTGGCATCGCCCGTCACCACCGAGAACTTCCCTGGGGTTGCTCGCAGTGGATTCCTGAACTCGATGGTGGCATCGGTGCTGGTAGCCGGGCCGAGATTTGTGATGCCTCCCGGCGAGGCGACGGCCCCTGCCGGGATGGCGGCGGTGACCAGGGCCGAGTCGTCTACTGCCACCACCACGTCGAACACCATCAGGTGCGCGTCGTCCCTTTCGGTGACGGAGATCACCCGAGGATTGATGCGGTCGGCATCGATGGTCAACTCGGTCGGGGTGGCGGTCAGAGTTACATCTTCTGGGGTGAAGGTGTCCGGGTTGATGGGCAGCGAGGATGTCACGGTGTAGTACAGGAACCGAACCGATGTCGGATCGAGCTGAGATTCTGCCTGGTTGATCGTGAGCTGCGGGCTACAGCTACCCGTTATCGGTACCACGCGGCTGTATTGCGAGCTTTGCAGCTGCTCAAGCTCGACGTGGGTTTGCAGGCGGATAAACCCGTTGACCGCCCCGGTGTTCTGGTTGGTGATAACGGCCTGTGTACTCGGGGGGTTCGGCATCCAATCCGGCAGCCCGGCGGTGGGCAGGTCTACGGTGCCGATGGGCAGGTCCACGATTATCTGCGCGTTATCGCCGACGATGCCTTCCGCCGAGCCGAGATAGAACTCGGCGCGATTCGCGGCGGTCCAGTACACGTCCAGGGTGACGGGACGGCCGGGAACGGTCCCGGCGGTTGGCCGCGTCGCCTCGACCAAAACTTGGCAGGTTGACAGGTGGCTAAGCACCTCATTTGGTGTGGCCGCCATTGCGTCAGCGGGGGCCGGGCCAGCAAGCACTGTGGCTGTCCCGGTCGGATACCAGGTGCGAATCTCCTGATTTGCGGTGGAGTTGCGGTTGCGAACCATGCCCTGCAAGGCGGTAAGCGCCGCCGACTCCTCATTTACAGTGTTTGCCTGGCCGCCACCGCGGGAGAAGGTGTTGCGCTGCACGGTGGCGGTACCGGTCTGCCACAAGTGCACGACGCCGCCGCCGCGGGAGAATCCATCAAAGTGGTTGTCCCGGATGTAGATCTGGGATGCGAAGGTGGAGTTTGCGCCCTGGACCGGGTTGGTACCCGGCACGTTGATGGCGGTACGGGCTTCAGTGGTGGTGGAGAACAGGTTGCGCTCAATGATCGTGGTGCCGGTGAGGCGACCGGTGGGCGGCAACGCGATGATGGCCCGGTGCAGCTCAGGTAGGCCCACATTGTTGGCAAAGATGGAATCGGTGATGGTGAGGTTGTAAATGAGCGGGGCATTGCTGCTGGTGCTGCCGCCATTCCAGCCGGCATTGAAGTCAAGTACGCTGGAGACGTTCCCCCAGGAGTTGGAGTTCATGCCCTGGACGCTGACGTTGTGGAAGGTTAGATCGTGCACATGTACACGGTTGGCATCGGTGTAACTACCACCGACGAAGTTGGTGAACCTGGCCCGGCACCCATCGGCGCGTGAGCCGGAGCAGTCGCCACCGGTGCCGGCGGGATTCACCACATCGATGTCGTCGATGAGGATGTTACGAATCGGCTGACTGGCCGACCCCGCTGTGTAGCCATTAAATACAAACAGGCCCCCCTCTGATTGGCTGGTGTGGAAGCCGGACAGGTCGTAACCGCGCACTGTGATGTTGCTGGACCCTTCGCGGAACACCACGAAACGCTCCGGGTTCCAGTTTTCGGTGCGTGCCGTAGAGCGGGTTCCGTTGGCGGCTCCATCGATCAGTACGTTGTTGGCGCTTGGGGCGAGTACGAACGACGAGCCGGAGGTGAGGGGCTGATGGATGTTGAGCAATTCCACGCCGGAAGCCTCAACGTAGAACAGCGTCATCTCGTTGTTGTCGTTGCCGCCGGCGTAGGGCACCAGCCGGTCATCTAGGTCGATGGTCATCGGGGCTGTGATGTGGAACATGGCGCCGGCGCGATCCTCAAAGGTCACCTGGGTGGTGAGCATCCGGTTGCCGTTGTCGTTCTGAGTGCCGGTCATCGGGGTTCCTGGAGCGATCGATGGGTCCACGGTAATCAAAACCTCACCGGGTCGGCCATTTAGTGCGTTTGCCTCGTGAATCGCCGCGCGGAGCGTGCACTGCCCGGCCGAGTTGGCGCAGATGCCATCGCCGGGGTTGGCATCGCCGCCGCCCGCCCACTGCGTGTGGGTGACCACCAGGTTATGTTTTGACTGCATCGCGTGGGCCACCAAGACGCCTGCCGTCAAGCCAACGGCCATCATCGTGAATGCGGTGATGATCTTCACGCCCTTTCGGGCGCGACCCAGTGTTGCGATGCGCGCAGCTCTGCCCATTTCCCAACTCCTAAATGATTCGGTTCGCGGTGGTGTGGCCCACTGCATGAATGTGTCCATCAATAGATTGCTACTAGGGAGCGGGATTTCGCAACAGCGCAAAACCGTTGGTAATCGTTTTCCAACACCGTTTTCATCGAACGAGTAATTTGTATTTTATATATATCCCCAGGTCAGTGCGCCGATGACTCAAGGGCACAATTCGTCGTCATGCGATGCGAAACGCGCCGAAGAATGGAGCTAAAGGCGCCAGATGGCTTCGGGTGTCGCTCAACGTGTCGTCAGATGTAGCTGGCGAGAAGATTGTTTGAAACGTTTTCGCAAACTCAGAAGGCTTCATCAGGTGACGGCAAGGACACATTTTGAATGTCTTCTTCGTAACTATCGGGCAAATAGAAACAGGCCCGACTGTGATAGTAGGGCCTGCTTTATCGAGAACGTTTTTGTGCACGAACTGGCTCTTGCAAAGCGCCGGTGTTGCCGCAGAGTAGTAGGTTAGCAATAAAAAGACGGGGTCGGTGTTGGCCGACCCCGCCTTTCTGAGTGCGTGTTAGTTCAGGCGCAGGCCCGTGGCTGCGGAGAACAGGTGGGTGTGACCGGGCTTGATGGCAACGTTTACGACGTCGCCCTTCAAGGGCACGTTGCGCGGATCGATGCGGACGATGATCTGGTCGGTCTCGCCAGCGGTGATGGCGCCAGCGGCGTCGCCCACCAGGGTGCCGTACAGGTAGGCGTCGGAGCCAAGCTCTTCGACCAGCAGTGTGTCAACCTGCAGCGAGCCAGGGGTGCCAGCGGCCACAATGTCGAGCGACTCGGGGCGGAAGCCCACGGTGACCTGTCCGTTGTCAGCCTCGGTAATACCATCAAGAATGGTGCGCTCCAGCGGCAGGGCAGCCGAACCAACCACAGCCGCACCGGTGGCGCGATCCACATCGAAGGTACCCAGGTTCATGGCGGGGGAGCCAATGAAGCCAGCGACGAAAACGTTCTGCGGGTTGTCGTACATCTCGCGCGGGGTACCAACCTGCTGGAGCAGGCCGTCCTTCAGCACGGCGATGCGGTCACCCATAGTGAGCGCCTCGGTCTGGTCGTGTGTGACATACACGGTGGTGACACCCAGGCGGCGCTGTAGCGAAGCAATCTGAGTACGGGTGGAGACACGCAGCTTGGCGTCGAGGTTCGACAGCGGCTCGTCCATGAGGAACACCTGCGGCTGACGCACAATGGCCCGGCCCATAGCGACACGCTGACGCTGACCACCGGAGAGAGCCTTCGGCTTGCGGTCCAGATACTCCGTGAGGTCCAGAATCTTCGCGGCCTCTTCGACCCGCTGACGAATCTCGGCCTTGGGGGTCTTGGCGATCTTCAGGGCAAAGCCCATGTTGTCGGCCACGGACATGTGCGGGTACAGCGCGTAGTTCTGGAAGACCATCGCGATGTCGCGGTCCTTGGGCTGCACATCGGTGACATCGCGGTCACCGATCAGCACGCGACCACCATTAATGTCTTCGAGACCCGCGAGCATACGCAGCGAGGTGGATTTACCACAGCCAGACGGGCCGACGAGTACAAGGAACTCGCCGTCCTCAATGTGCAGGTTCAGCTGGTCAACGGCGGGGCGCTCGGTGCCAGGGTAGATACGCGTCGCGTGGTCATAGGTAACAGTTGCCATTGTTGGCATTCCTTCCACCGGCAGGTACGTGCCGGACGATCCGTAGTGGAGACGCTGCCCGGCTGTGGGCAGCCTGGCCGAGTTTACCCGCTTCGAGGCGGTTTAGACGATTCGGCAGGCGCACTTGCGCGCAACGAGAGCCAACAAAGGAGCATAGCGGCGCGGTGAGCGGCGCCAGGTGCCGGTTAACAACTACGGTATCCCGCATGGCAGACGATGAGTTCATCGGGCGCGAGATTGGTGGCTACACCATCAAGCGCCTGCTGGGTCGTGGGGCGATGGGAGCGGTGTACGAAGCAGCCGATGACGGCGGCACCTCGGTGGCACTAAAACTGCTCCACGCGCACCTAAACATCGACCCCGTGGCGCGCGAACGCCTAAAGCGTGAGGTCACGGCGCTGCAACGCCTCAAACACCCGGCAGTGGCGCGCGTGCTTGACGCCGAGCTGGAGGAC
>WQZL01000041.1 GCA_009780755.1 Promicromonosporaceae bacterium
ATCTAGCACTGTCTCTCGGGTTGGGCGGCTCGCTGGTGCTTGCTGTTACGCTTTCCCTGGCGTCGGGCCGCTTCGTGGCTGGGGATCGCTCCCCCGGTCGCCGCCTCGGCACCATCGATAATCGGGGTTCGCACTTCTACTTAACGATGTATTGGGCCGACGAGCTTGCCGCGCAGACCGACGACACGACACTGGCGGCGGTCTTCGCCCCGCTGGCGGCTTCGTTGGCTGCGAGCGAGGAACAGATAGTCGCCGAACTACTCGCCATACAGGGCCACCCGGTGAACCTCGGCGGCTACTACCATCCCGACCCCGCCTTGATTGCCGCGGTGATGCGCCCCAGCCCCACCCTCAACACCGCGCTAGCAACCCTCAGTTAAGCAGGCCCGCTAAGGCCATGTCGAAACCACCCGACGAGCGGTGATGTGGTTTCGACACGTCGCTCGTTCCTCGCTCCTACTCAACCAGCCGTAGGGCAAACCGGGTGGTTGAGTAGGAGGGCCGCCAGGCCCGACGTGTCGAAACCACTACCGTCGGATCACTTTGGCCCTTGCCCGTCAGCTTCTCGCTTGTATCGGCTGGGAGACAGTGAGGGCAGGTCAGTGAATCTGTCTTCAATCAGCGCTTGTCGCTTTGCTCGTGACCAACCTTGAACACGTTTCTCCCAAGCGAACGCCTCATCAATCTTCTCGAACTCGGCGCTATAGACAAGCCTGACGGGGAGCCTGTGCTTGGTGTACTGCGCGCCAAGCCCCAGTTGATGCTGCTCAAGACGCGCCTCAAGGCTGGTGGTACTGCCTACGTAGTAGGAACCATCAGAACACTCGAGCATATACATGTAGGCCATCATGCGAGCTTGTCACCTATCCGGGGTTGGATCAAGGGGTCGTGGTTTCGACACGTCGCTCGTTTCTCGCTTCTACTCAACCACCCGTAGGGCAAACCGGGTGGTTGAGTAGGAGGGCCGCCAGGCCCGACGTGTCGAAACCACCAGCCGGAATCGGGTGGGTGAGGAGGCCATGTCGAAACCATCTAAAGGTGGTGGCGCGATGGTTTCGGCGTGCTTGTGCCTTGCTACTCAGCCAGTCGTTCTTGGGGGGTTAGGAATCCATCGCGAATTAGTCGCCGGGTGGCCGGGATGAGTTCGGCGGCGAGGGCGCCCGCGTCTACCTCGTATAGATGCGCGATGCCGCCGATCAGTTCGCCTAACGTCAGGTCGCCATCGCAGGCACCAACCAGCGCGGCCAGCGGCGAGGAGGCGTGAACGCCGCGCAGCAGGCCATCACCCTGCCGCAGCACTATGACGTTTGGGTCTTCCTGACCGGGGGTGAAGTACCGTTCCTCAGTGACATCGGCGGCCACCACCAGGCGCTCGGCGGCAAGTTCCGTGTCGGTGCGGGCGACCTGCCAGTCGTGCGCCACCAGCGAGGCGGCGATGTGTTGGCCCAGTGGCTGCCGGATGGCTCCGGCGTGTTCCTCGATTCGCCGAAGCCGCTCCCCTGCAATGCCAACGGAAGTACCCACTTCGGTGGTTGAGCTTGAAACCACCCCCGCGCCTGTTGTCCCCCTCGACCTCCCTGGCCGCCGCAAGGTGACAATCCCGAAGCCGACGGCCACAACATCGCGGGCGGCGAAGTCGTTCAACCATGCCCGGTAGGCCATCGCCCAGGCCACCGGATCGCGGTCGGGGGTGGTGCCACCGTCGCGAATCCAGGTCTCGGCGTACTGAGCCGGGTCGAGTACCTCACGCTGGATCACCCAGGCGTCTAGCGGCTCCCCCTCGGCGTCGGTGGCCGCATCGAGCCAGACGCCCAGGCGGTCTTGCCACGGCTTACCTGCCCGATGTTCCCAGTTGCCCAGAAATTGAGCCACGCCGCCGGGGGCGAGTACCTTTCCGACGGAGGCGATTAGGTCGCAGATCAGCTCATCGCCAGCCTGTCCGCCGTCACGGTACTCAAACTCGCCCAGCGCCTTCGCCATAACCTCGGCACGGGGAGTGATGACGAACGGCGGGTTGGAGACCACTAGGTCAAACTGCTCCCCCGCCACCGGTTCCAGCATCGACCCCAGCCGTAGGTCAAGCTTGGCTGCGTCATCGCCGAGATTCAGCGCGGCGTTAAACCGGGCGAAGGCCAGTGCCCGCTCGGAGATGTCCGTGGCCACCACATGTTCGGCATATCGGGCGGCGTGAAGGGCTTGAATGCCACAGCCAGTGCCGAGGTCAAGCACTCGACGCACTGGCGTCCGCACGGTGGCTTGCAGCAAGGTCAGGGAGGCACCGCCCACGCCCAACACATGGTCTGGTTTGGCCGGGCCACGGCGAGCAATCTCGGCGGGGTCAGCGGCAATCCACCAATTTTCCTCCGGGTCGCCGACAATACCGACGACGGTGTGCGGTCGCAGGTCAATCAGGGGGTGCAGCCCACTCTCCCCAGAGCTGACCAGTCCGACTGCCATCGCAACCTCGACCCCGAATCTAGGCAGGGCTGCGGCCAGCGCCTCAGCTGGCATCGCATCACCAAGCAAGAACAGGCTGATGAGGGTGGCCAGCGGGGGCCACTCGCTCGGCGCCTGGCCCCTCGTTATGGCCGCAAGCACCCGCCGGGCGCAGATCGCCTGCTCGCGATCTAGCGCTGCCGCCGCAACCTCCCCTAGTAGCCCGGCCACCCCATCTACCGTAAACCTGGCCGCCGCCAGATCGGCACGAAGATCAGCTAGGGCGGCAGGGTTAGGCAAGTTGGGCACGCCCAATCATCCCCTAGATACAGTCAGGTCGAGTCCCCGGTGGCTTCGGTTGGTTGAGTAGGGCCGCCAGGCCCGTGTCGAAACCACTGCGAACGCGCGCGAGGTGGTTTCGTTCGCGCTCGCTGACGCTCGCTACTCAACCACCTAAATATCCCGGATGTTTGATATTGCGGAATTGTTACCAGGTCGATGTGACGGATTGATGGGCGTGGCGCATGAAGGGGCATGAAAACTTTCCATCGCCTCGCCAGCGCACTCGGGCTGTGTGTGAGGTTTGGCTTAGCCGCTTCGTTCCCTACTCAACCATTCATGTCCCCCCAATGTTTCGCATCCCCAAGCGTCCCTATAATGTGAGCGCATACTTCTAAATGAAAGCACCCCGCATGTCTAACACTCCATCCCGCCTCGTTCGCCGCATCCTGTCGGTACCCGCGCTCGGCCTGGTTGCCACGCTCGCGCTAACCGGATTTGCCCCGGTGGCCTCACCTGGTGGCGCCGTCCAGGCGCCGACGCTGCCGCCCGGGCATGGCGCGGTTGCCGTTCTTGATATCACCATGCACCCAGACGAAACCTTCGATGTGGTACAAATCATGGCCTTCTCTGGCCCCTTTGTCACCCTGATGGGCATGACCGCCGATGATCTTGTCGATGACATGCGGTGGGAGGCAGATAGAGCGCCTACGCCCACCAGCGTCGATCCCTTCACACAAGCTGACTACTTCGGGGTCATCATGACCTCCCAGGGGATTTCTCCCGATGACCTGGATTGGTGGATCAATGACGAGCTGGCCTTCCTTCTGGTCGGCGACACGATCACCGTCGTGGGCGAGATGGACATGTACCTGGGTGACGATGACCTCTTCCCAGAAGAGTTCGCGGCCATTATGCAAATGTTTGTCCAGGTAAACGTGACCCTGCCTGGCGCGATTACCGAAACCAACGGCACCGTTACCGCACAGAGCGCCAACACCGCCACCGTCACCTGGATTCCGCAGATGGGTGAGCTTAACCCCATGTCTGCCACCGCCAGCCTGGTCGCGGCCCCGGAGGCTGGACTGCCTATCGAGGACCTACCGGGCATGGCCGATATTGGTCAGGACACACCTGCTAACCAACCCACCCCGAGCGGGGAGCCACCCACCGAACTCCACCCCGACTTCGACCCCAACGATTACCGCTGGTGCCTCGCCGATGATGATCTCGAAGGTCTGCTGGATCTTGCCGCTGGCCTAGCGGAGTGTGATCCGTTTACCGGTGAACTCGTCCCCCATGCTCCGATACCGCCACCGCCACATCCCGATTACGACCCGAATGAGGAGTTCTGGTGCTTCCCCGCAGAGGAGCGGCCCTACGTGCTGACCCACCTGTTCTACTGCGATCCGGTAAACGGTATTTCGCAGATCGACTGGTCCGGCAGCGATGACCAGCCGGACGCGGCATGGCCAACCTCCGACGACGACTCGGCTGAGCCGCTTCACCCCTTCCTCGACCGCAACTCCTCCCTTTACAACCCCTACTGGTGCCTCACAGATGCGGATCATGACGCCTGGGCGTTGATGATCGAGGAGGGCATGACCGTCTCCTGGGGCTGCGATGACCAGGAAGTTTGGGAGTTTTGGCCGCTAGTCAATGGTGTGCCCACCTTCGCAGGCGAGGCAAGCCCGTCCGTCGGCGCGACAAATTGCCCGCCACAGGTGCCATTCCTGTGGATCGGTCTCAGCGCGCTCGGCGGAGCCGGGCTAGTGACCGCCGCCGCGCTGTTCGCCAATGCCCGCAATCGTAAGACCAGCCCGGAAGGCGCCACCAATGTCTGACATCCTGATCCGCAGCACCTTGACCCGTCGCCTGGCGGGCGTTGCCACCCTTGGCCTAACTGCCGCGCTGGCCCTGACCGGCTTTGCTCCGACGAACAGCGTCGGCCAGACGCCGCCTGCGCCACCGGAGGCGCTAGTCCACAACATCTTGGAGCTGACCCTGCACTCGGATGACACATTCGACATCGTCCAGCGGATGGCCATGACCAGCGACGCGGCATCCCTGATGGGCTTCGAGGGTGACATGCTGGATGATGATATTGAATGGATGCAAGGAATGTTCGATGACCTAATCGAACAGGGTGAGGTTTTGTTCAGATTCCTCATCGACCAGCCCGGTTTTGTCGGTACCGAACTCATGGGTACCGGTATCGCCTTAAACGACCTGTTCTGGTTTACCGACTTGATCGAGGTCGAGATCGAGCGCGACGGTGACATCTTCGAGGTGTTTGGCGAGGCCGATTTCACCTGGGACGATGACGACGACATCACGACGGAAGAGCGGACTATCGCCGAAACGCTGTGGTCGGCGGTTTCCATAACCTTCCCCGGTGAGGTCGCGACCGCCGATGGCCTCGTGTCGGGCAACACCGTCTCCTGGTTCCCCCAGCCCGGCTACCTGACCCCCATCAACGCCCGCGGCAGCGCGGAGGGTAGTGGCAGCGCGGCACCGACGCCGGTCGACCCCCCGGACATTGGAGATTGCGCCGACGGCTGTGGCCTGCCAACTGATTCTGGCTGGCAAGCGGCGACCCCAGCCACCTTGCCCGATGGACACTCTGCCGTTTTGGTTTTCGACATCACCGTGCGCGACGACCTGACCTTCGATGCGGTCGTGACATATGCGGTCTCGGAGGAGATTCTTGCGAACTTCGGCTACAGCGCAGAGGAGTTCTGGCACTACTTCGGCATCTTTGATGCTGGCCAGGATGCCATCTTTGCTAAGGATGACTATCTGGGATATGCCGCCTACAACACTAGCCTCAGCCTGACACAAATGCGGATGGTACTCCCAGACCTCACCCTCAATGTAGCAGGCGACCGACTCTCGCTCATCGGCACCATCGACCAGGGACAGTACGACACGAGCGATCTGCTAGAAAGCGCGATCAACGAAAACACCTGGGTCGAGGTGCACATCACCCTCCCCGGCGAAATCATATACCCCGTATATGCTCGGCCCGGCAACACGGTTATTTGGGGGTTTCCCGGTGGCGGGTTAATCGAGTTCTACGCCAGTGCCTACATCGATGATGCCATCCCTGCCGATTCGCCTACCGGGAATCTGGGCAATGAGGGCGAGCCGAGCGTACCCGCTCAGCCATCCGAGGACTGCCCCGACGTGTTACCAACCTTTTTCTGGGTCGCCATCGGCGCCGCGGGCGGTGCTGTCATCGCTGGGATCGTTGTACTCATCTTGCGCAAGCGCCAGCAGCCAACCTTCCCAGCCGTAACGCCGGACGTCTCCGCCTACGCGCCGCCGCCGGGCAACCCCGAGGATCCCTTCGCCCTCTAGCCACCACCTCAGAGTCACCTCGGTGGTTGAACCTGTCGAAACTGCCCTGTCGCCCGCTGGTTGAGTAGGGCGCGTAGCGCCTGTGTCGAAACCAGCGAAACCCTTCGAGCAATCAGAAATGTGGCACACACCATACTATTCAACATGAACATCTATTGCGCTTCGGACATCCGTCCACTAGAATAGAAACGTCACCCAGAAAAGCTCACCAAGGGTCGAGATGGTTTGTTTCGCTTTCGCGCGAGGAGGTGCGTGATGACTACTCAGGTAAACAGCCAGAGCGGCTTGTCACGTACCTCTGCCCAACGCCTTACCGAAGCAGTCGCGTTGTTGCGTCAGGGCGTGGAACTGCTTACCGAGCTAGCGGCCGACGATTCTGTGGGTGGTTGTTTGCGGGATATCGAGTTTGATGTGCTGGCTGATGCTGAGCGGGAAATCCGGCGCCTTGAATCCCGTGAAACTGCGGTGCGGTTGTGCATGCTGCCCGTGCTCGACACCGATGGCCGGTGGGCCTTGCAGGGTGCCCGGTCGTTCCCGGCCTGGTTAAAAGTGCACGACGATGTGCACGAGGGACAAGCGAAACGAGAGTGTCGGCAGGGCAAAGTTCTGCGGAATCATCTACCAGCGACCAAGACAGCAGCACTATCCGGAGCCGTGAGCGAAGAGCATGTCACCGCCCTAGTCGGCGTCTGCACCACCGAACCACGACTAGCCGCGCTAGCCGAGCCAATGCCCGGCATGCAAACCACCACCATTGACGAAAGCGGCAACGAAGTAACCTTAGGGCCGTCCGGTGAGGAGTACCTCCTCGACCACGCGATTCGGTTCCGCCTCCCTCACTTCACCCGCTTGGCCAAGCACTTCGCACACCGAGCAGACCCGGATGCTGATGAGCGTGGATACCGCGATGCAAAGGCTCGGGAGTTCTTCGACATTGGCTTCACCCTAGGAGGCGCCCAAGTCACCGGATTCCTCACCGAAGAACACGGCCGCACCCTGGAAGTCGCGCTGAACAGTGTGATGGGAGCGCCAGCTGCTAATGATGACCGGCTCTCCACTCAACGTCGCGCCCAAGCACTGGCTGATCTATCCCGAATCGCGCTCGACAACGGACACACCGGCACCGGCGCTAGCGTGCGGCCACACCTGACCGTGACCGTCTCCTGGACCGAACTCCAAACCCAAATCGCTTCTGCGAACCTCGACCCAGCAACCGAACCAGAACTCTACGATCAAACCCAACGGCTACTCACGTTGCAACGGACCCCAGCATCATTCGAGAACTCCACCGGCGTGTTACCAGACTCCTTGCTCCGCCGAATTGCCTGCGACAGCGAAATCCAACGCATCGTCTTCGGACCAGACGGACAAATCCTCAACATTGGCCGACGGGAACGTACCATCAAAGGACCCCTCCGACGAGCAGTAATAGCTAGAGACCGCCACTGCACCTACCCCGGATGCTTTGAGCCATCCTCCAGATGCGAAGTCCACCATGCAGTACAACACTGGGCCGCACACAACGGGCAGACATCAGTCGACAACGCCGCACTCCTCTGCTGGCACCACCACAACCACGTCGACGGAACCGGAATACAAATGAGGTGGACCGACCATTGGACATTCACCAACCGCAACGGACAAACCATCACCTAGATATGCCTTAGGTGGTTTCGAACCCACAGCCAACCCGCACCGCCGAGGAAGACCTGTTTGTCAGCTACGGGCTACTCATCTGGCAGAGTTAGGGGCATGTCCAACTCTCGGCTCCCCGTTCTCGGTCGCGTGTTTACGCTCGGCCTCATTTCCGTATTCACACTTGCCGGATTTGCGCCCGCCTCGCGCCTCGCGCAGACCCCCACCCCGCCGCCCGATGCACCCATGCAAACCTCATGGATCATCACCATAAACGAGAACGACACCTTCGACATCGTTCAGCGGGCAGCCATCGCGGAGGATGCGGCCCTACTGCTTGGCTTCGACGATGCCGATTTTGACGAGATGATTGAATGGCTGTCCGAGGATTTCCAATGGTTCTTCAGTCAGGGCGAGACGACCGTTGCCCCCGTCTTAGAGCCTGGCTTCATGGGCTATGTAATTACCGGTGCCGGTATCGTCTTTGATGAGCTGGAGTGGTTTGTCTCTGAGTTCTGGATTGAGCGCATAGGCGACGAGATCGTGGTGGTCGGCGAGTTCAATCTCGATCCTGATTTCTACGGAGAAGACATCGATCCCGAAGAGCTGGCATTAAGTGAGCAGTCGTGGATGCTGATCTCGATCACCTTCCCCGACGGGATCACCGAGGCCGATGGAAACCTAACCGGTGACACCGTGTACTGGCTGCCGCAGATGGGCGAGGTGACCGCCATCAACGCGCGTGGTGCCGCCGGCGAAGGTGGCCCTCCCCCGCCCATCCCAACCCCGGACAACGATGAGGATGACCCCGCCGACGATCCCAACCAGGAGCCATTCACCCCCGCCCCCCTGCCTCCGGGCCATTCCCTCGCGATGGTTTGGCATATCACCGTGCACGAAAACGGAACCCTCGATCTGGTTGAGACCACCGCTTTCTCCGACGAGTTTGCCGTGTCGCAGGGGTTTGCCGATGCTGGCGCTCTCTGGGACGAGATCGGCTGGGATGACTTCGCCGATGAGCCAGAATCCTTGTTCACCGCCGACGGTTACCGAGGGTTCGTCTCCGGGGTATCTGGGATCGAGTTGGCCCAGTTGGAGCGGATGCTAGGTAGCCTGGCTCTATCCGAGGCCGACGGCCTGGTGACCTTCACCGGGGAACTCGACATGGCCTGGGAAAACCTTGAAGACTTCCCACCCCTCCAAGCCGCGATCTTCGCCCGCGAATGGGTGGGGGTGATCGTCACCTTCCCCGGCGAGGTGATCGAACACAATGGCACTCTGACCGACACCACCGTCTCCTGGCAGCAGCAAAGCGGCGGCATCTCCGAGTTCCACGCCGTAGCCCGCATCGCCGATGGCGGTTCAGCCCCCGGCGATGCGTCCGCAGCAACGGACGATAGCAACGAGGGTCTGCCCATCCTCGCCTGGGTGGGAATCGGCGCCGGTGCTGGGATCATCATCGTGGGCGCCGCCACCTTCTTCATCCTGCGCGCCCACCGCACGAAGTCCTGACACATTCGACTGGTTGGGTAGCGCACAGCCGGGTGGTTGAGTAGCGAGCGTCAGCGAGTGTGTCAAAACCACTCCAGCGGATGACCGGTGGCTTCGACACGGGCCTGGCGGCCCTACTCAACCATCCGATCTGAACCCGTGTGTTCTATTCAGCCAGCGGAGAATCTTCTGGGGTGGCGGTGTCGTCAGCCAGCTTGGCCAGGGATGCCGCCTCGCGGGCAGCTTGGGCCTCCAGCTCGGCGGCCATCTCCTCAATGACGTCGGCCAGCGGCACCTCGGTGAAGGTGAACTTGCCCCCGGCTCCTTGGCCGTCGGTGTCGATCACAATCTTCTCGCCGGCCTTGACCTCGTGATAGAGAATCTTCTCCGAGAGCGCATCCTCGATCTCCCGCTGAATGACGCGCTTTAGGGGTCGTGCCCCGAGTACCGGATCGTAGCCCTTCTCGGCCAGCATCTCTCGGGCGGCCGCGGTTAGTTCAAGCGCCATGCGCTTTTCGGCCAGCCGCTTATCTAGCTTGGCGATCTCCAGGTCAACGATCTGCACGATCTCGTCGCGGGTGAGCTGCGGGAACACCACCATCTCATCTACCCGGTTTAGGAACTCGGGCCGGAAGTGCTGCTTTAGCTCGTCGTAGACCTTGCCCTTCATCCGCTCGTAGTTCGTCACCAGATCGCCGGACGCTTGGAAGCCGGTCTGCACGCCCTTGGCGATGTCGCGGGTGCCCAGATTGGTGGTCATGATGATGACGGTGTTCTTGAAGTCGATCACCCGACCCTGGCTGTCGGTGAGGCGACCATCTTCTAAGATTTGTAGCAGCGAGTTGAAGATGTCCGGGTGTGCCTTCTCCACCTCGTCGAATAGCACGACCGAGAACGGCTTGCGCCGCACCTTCTCGGTGAGCTGGCCACCCTCGTCGTAGCCGACGTAGCCGGGGGGCGAACCGAACAGGCGCGAGGCGGTGTGCTTCTCGGAGAACTCCGACATGTCGAGCTGGATCAGGGAGTCTTCATCGCCAAACAGGAACTCTGCGAGCGCCTTGGCCAGCTCCGTCTTGCCAACACCCGTAGGCCCGGCGAAGATGAACGAGCCGCCGGGACGCTTCGGGTCTTTCAGCCCGGCCCGCGTGCGGCGGATGGCCTGCGCAAGCGCCTTGATTGCGGCGTCCTGGCCGACAACCCGCTTGTGCAACCCCTCCTCCATGCGCAGCAGGCGGCCCGACTCCTCCTCCGTGAGCTTGATGACGGGGATGCCGGTGGACATGGCAAGTACCTCGGCCACGAGATCGGAATCTACGGTAGCGACGGTGTCGAGGTCGCCAGCTCGCCAGGCTCGCTCCATTTCCTGCCGCTTGGTGGCCAGCTGCTTTTCGACATCGCGCAGCCCGGCGGCCTTCTCGAAGTCCTGCTCGTCGATGGCTGATTCCTTCTCGCGACGCGCCTCGGCGATCTGCTCGTCAAGAGATTTCAACTCTGGCGGGGCCGTCATGCGGCGGATACGCAGGCGGGCGCCCGCCTCGTCAATCAGGTCGATGGCCTTGTCCGGTAAGAAGCGGTCGTTTACGTAGCGGTCTGCCATCTTGGCGGCAGCCACGAGTGCGCCGTCGGTGATGGTGACGCGGTGATGCGCCTCGTAGCGGTCACGCAGGCCCTTTAGGATTTCGATGGTGTGCGACAACGTCGGCTCGGCCACCTGGATTGGCTGAAAGCGCCGCTCTAGGGCCGGGTCTTTTTCGACGTACTTGCGGTATTCGTCCAGCGTGGTGGCGCCGATGGTCTGTAACTCGCCGCGGGCCAGCATGGGCTTGAGAATGGATGCGGCGTCAATGGCGCCCTCGGCCGCACCGGCGCCGACGAGGGTGTGAATCTCATCAATAAACAAGATGATGTCGCCGCGGGTGCGAATCTCTTTGAGTACCTTCTTTAGCCGCTCCTCGAAGTCGCCCCGGTAGCGCGAACCGGCCACCAGCGAACCCATGTCAAGGGTGTAGAGGTTCTTGTCTTTCAGGGTTTCGGGCACGTTCCCGGCAACGATGTCCTGCGCGAGACCTTCGACAACGGCCGTCTTGCCGACGCCCGGCTCACCGATCAGCACCGGGTTGTTCTTGGTGCGACGCGAGAGTACCTGCATCACGCGTTCGATCTCGCTGTGGCGGCCAATCACCGGGTCAAGCTTGCCGTCTCGGGCGGCCTGCGTGAGATTGCGTCCGAACTGGTCAAGCACGGCCGAACCGGCCGGGGTGCCTTCGGCCGGGCCGCCACCAACCCCAGCGGCGACGGGTTCCTTGCCGCCCTGGTAACCGGAGAGCAGCTGGATCACCTGCTGACGCAGTTTGTTCAGGTCGGCGCCCATCTTGGTGAGTACCTGCGCGGCAACGCCCTCCCCCTCGCGGATCAGGCCCAGCAGAATGTGTTCGGTGCCGATGTAGTTGTGGCCGAGCTGTAGCGCCTCGCGCAGCGAGAGTTCGAGTACCTTCTTGGCGCGCGGCGTAAATGGGATATGCCCGCCGGGGGCCTGCTGCCCCTCGCCGATCCGCTCGGTGACCTGCTTGCGGATGCCGTCAAGCGAAATATTGAGGGCTTCGAGACTCTTGGCGGCGACACCCTCCCCCTCGTGGATTAGGCCGAGCAGCAGATGCTCGGTGCCGATGTAGTTGTGGTTGAGCATCCGCGCTTCTTCTTGCGCAAGCACCACAACGCGGCGGGCGCGGTCAGTAAACCGTTCAAACATCGTCACTAGATCCCTTGTTCTATCTCAACCCCGGCCGACTGGTCACGGGCGGTCCACATCAGACTCTAAGCGGTAATCAACTTACGTGACCCCGAAATTGCCCCATGTTCGCCCCCGGCGTGAAACCTCGCCCCCCAAAACCACCTGCCCGCCCGCGAGATCGTTGATTTGGGGTGAGATCGTTAGATTCCGCATGCGCAAATCGACGATCTCGCCCCAAATCAACGATCTGACGGGGGTAGGAGAGGGTAGAGGGAGGAGGAGGAAGGGGGTAGAGGGAGGAGGGAGAGGAGGCGGGTTAGTTTTGGTCGTCTAGTTCGGCGGTGGTGGGGGGGTCGGCGCCGGGGCGGGAGACGGTGATGGCGGCGGCGCGGGCCGAACGGGTCAGGGCGGCCAGTACGTCGGCATCGCTCAGCGCGGCCAGCTTTTTGCGGGCATCTGCGCCGTAGATGCCGAGCGTGCCGAGGGTGTCGAGCAGGGCGCCCATAAAGGTGTCGCCCGCGCCGACGCTGTCCGCCACCTCGACCTCAACCCCGGGAACACGAAGCTCGGTGATTGAACCCGTCGGAATCCCGCCATCTGGCGTCTTGCTGGTGGCTTCGACGAGCGCAACCTTCGGGGTTGCGCGCAGGGCCACCGCGCCGTCACCGCCGAAGGTGACTACCACCAGCTCCGGGCCGAGGGTGACCCAATGGCGGGCGGCGGCGAGCGGGTCCATGTCAGGGTAGTACCAGGCGAGGTCTTCGTCGGAGACTTTTACCAGGTGGGCCAGGGCGACGAGCCGCTCCACTCGGGCGCGGGTGTCGGTCAGGTCGGGAGTGATCGCGGGGCGGGCGTTCGGGTCGAAGGAGACCAGCGCCCGCTCCCGCGCTGCGATCAGCGTGGCCTCGATCATGGTAGCGCCCGGTTCCAGCACGGTGGCGATGGAGCCGATGTGAAGCAGGTCTGCGCTAGCTGCGGCAGTAGCGGTTCGCCCCGGGTCAGGGGTCCAGGAAAGATCGAACTTATAGGAGGCGGAGCCAGCCTCATCCAGCATCACCTTCGCCGTGGAGGTGCGGTCGGTGATCGGCTTGGTGGAATCTACCGTTACGTTTGATGCCGCCAGCCAGCGGTGCACCATCTCACCGCGCGCATCGTCACCGAGGCAGGTAACCAACACCGGGCTGCGGCCGAGGCGACCAAGCGTGACGGCCACGTTGGCCGGGCTACCGCCAGGCACCTCACCCGTGGGCAGAACATCTACCAGGGCTTCGCCAATGATGACGTAGGAGGCGGCCATCAGATAAACGCGTCATTCTGCGCGGAGCGAAGCGAAGTCGCAGAACCTAGAGTTGGAGCGTCTGGGGCTGGGGCCAGCGACTCGCTGACGCTCGCGCAGAATGACGCAGCGGGCAGGAGTGACCCGGCGGCCATCGCGGCCGGGAGCATGGGGAAGAGGGGCAGGCGCGGGATGAGTACGCATTGCAGGGCGTGGTAGATGTCGGGCTTGCCGGGCCAGACGGTGGCCGCAGGCCGGTTATCGGAGTCCAGCTCGTGATGCCAGGAGCCATGCTCTTGGTCGAGCAGGTACTTCTTTGCGTATTCGACAAAGCGCTCGTACCAGTCGGCGAAGCGCTGTTCACCGGTTCTCTCGTGCAACACGTGGGCGGTAGCGATGGCCTCGCAGACCACCCAGTGCATCCGGGCGCGCACCACGGGAATGCCGTCCCAGCCGGTGGTGTAGGCGAAGCCGTCGGCGCCGTCGGCCGCCCAGGCATCGGCTACGGCCCGGTCAAACAGCGCGATGGCCGTGGGCAGCAGTTCGCCCCGCACGTCATTCTGCGCGCAGGGAACGCTAGCGAACGTAGTTGCAGAAAGGGGCAAGGGGGCTGGGTTCTGCGACTCGCTGCGCTCGCGCAGGATAACGGAGGGGGAACCGGTGGTTTCGGCAGGGTCGACCATCGGCGAGGCCAGCGCCGCCTCCAGATGAAGCAGGAGCCTGGCCCATTCAAAGCCGTGACCGGGAGTGGCGCCGTAGGGCTTGAAGCGGTCGCCGGGGCGATCCTTGTTTAGTTCCAGATCGGCTACCCAGTCGGGGCCGAAATGTTCCGGTAACCGTCCGTTATGTGCGGCGGCCAGATCGACGACAAATGATGCGGAGCGCTCGGCCCGGTCCAGCCAGGCCGGAGCCTCCTTAGCGGGTACGGCGTTCGCGACGGTTAGCAGCGCCTCAATGGAGTGCATGGTCGAGTTCAGTCCGCGATAGGGATCGGCCTTGGTGAAGTCGGCGTTCCAGGTATCGATGGGTCGCCCGGCCGCGTCATCCCAGAACTTCTCTAGGTAGACGGCGCACGCCTCGGTCAGCAGTTCGGCTCCACCCTCGATTCCGGCGATGGTGGCCGAGGCGCCCGCGAGCATGACGAAGGCGTGGTCGTAGGCCAGCTTGTCGGCGGTCGGGTCGGGGGTGCCGTCCGCCGAAACCACGTTGAACCAGCCGCCATGCTCGGTATCGCGCAGTACGGCGCCTTGCCCCCACAGCCCGGCGAGCGCGGCCTTCGCTACCTCGTTCGCGCCCGACACCCCCAGTAGATGACCAAGCGCGAACGAGTGGACTGTGCGGCAGGTGATCCACGCCTGGATTCCTTGAGTTAGGTCGGGTACGCCAAACTCGTCTAGGTATGCCGCTCCGCCATCAGGTAGGGCGGCAGCGGCACCAAAGGAGAGTAGGCGGCGGGCTTCATCTTCGAGCCAGGCGGTGGTAACAGACATGAGGTACCTCTCAAATTGCGGCGGTTGGGCCGACCGATCAAGGGCCGACCAGATCTAAACCACCAAAGCGGTCAAAACAGGCGGTGATTTCGACAGGCTCAACCACCGATGCGCGTACCTGCACGATGTTTGTGCCACCCGAAACCAGCGGGCATAGTGATAGCGCGAGACGGCCCAAGCCCGCGGACCTGGGCCGCCTCGCTAATGTTAAGTCGAGATCAGCAGAAGTCGCTCCACACGCCCTCAAGGATCGGGTCACCCTCAAACGCCGCACAGGCGTTGGTCTGGGTCACGGAAATCGGCGGGAGGAAGAACGTCGGCACGTCGATCTCCCCGTTGGGCACCACATCGTTAGTGGCAAAGGCGTTGCCGCCCTGAGCCAAGTTGATCTGTCGGATGGTCTCGGTCACCAGGGCGCGGGTGTCCTTGTAGATGGTCTGGAACTGGACGCCCTCGAAGACCAGACGAACCGACTCAACTTCGGCGTCCTGACCGGTGACCACCGGGTTAGGCAGACCGGCCGAGGCGGCGGCGGTCAGCGCGGCGCGGCCAAGGGTGTCGTTCGGGGAGAGGATGCCATCGAGCGGTGTGCCGTCGTCGTAGAAGCCCGCGATGATTGTGTCCATGCGGTTTTGGGCATTGGCGGCCAACCAGCCGTCGGTAGAGACCTGACCGAATTCGGTCTGGCCCGAGACGACCACCAGGTCACCGGCGTCAATGGCCGGCTGCAACACAGACATGGCGCCATTGAAGAACGGCAGGGCGTTTGCGTCGTCGGCCGAACCGGCGATCAGTTCAATATTCCACGGGGCGGAACCCTTCAACTCTTCGAGACCTTGCAGCAAGGCGGTGCCCTGGTAGACGCCAACCTGGAAGTTGTCGAAGGCGACGTAAAGGTCAACGTTGGTGGTAGCGGTCAGGTTGC
>WQZL01000042.1 GCA_009780755.1 Promicromonosporaceae bacterium
ACCCGGAATCCTCAACGAGTCGACTAGCGACCGGCAGCGGTCCGTCAACGACTACGTGGACTACCTGATGCAGCACGATGTGAGCGCCGTCGGTGGGCATGTGCGGCGCCCGCAGTTCCTGCGCACCTGGCTGCGAGCCTACGCGGCAGCCACGAGCAGCACCGCTTCTCAGGAAGCGATCTCGATGGCCGTGGATCGCAATGCGATCCCGTCTCGCAAGACGATAAGCGAGTTTCGAGGCACCCTCGAGCGGCTGTGGCTGCTCGACCCGGTGCCGGCCTGGCAGCTCGGCGCGCCCCGCCTCAACCAGATGGGTCGCGCGCCGAAGCATCACCTGGCCGATCCGGCTCTCGCCGCTGCGCTCCTAGCCACCGACGCCACGAGGCTGCTGCGCGCCAGCGGACCCGGCGACTCGGACCCCGGCCTACGGAACCTGCACCACGGCCCGCTACTCGGGGCGCTCTTTGAGTCTCTGGTCACCCTGTCTGTTCGTTCCCTGGCTGAATCGCTCGGGCTTGAGGTGTCACACCTGCGGACTCATCGCGGACAGCGTGAAATCGATCTCATCGTACACTCCGCCGATGGCCGCGCAATCGGTTGCGAAGTGAAACTCTCACCTGCAATAGATGACCACGATGTCCGGCACCTCAACTGGCTGCACGATGAAATGGGAGACCTGCTCATCGACAGAATTGTCATCACCACCGGCGAGCACGCCTACCGCCGACCCGACGGAGTCGCCATAATTCCCCTCGCGTTGCTCGGACCCTAGTCTCGTGTGTTCGCGCGTGAGACTGGCCGTTGGGATGCGCTGCTAGAAGGCTTGGCGGCGCATCTGGCGCCAACTTCGGACAGCCAAGCAGGATCACCCTCGTCGGGGCAGGCCAACCAGTTGCGCAAAAACTCCACCCCGGGAAGTGCTGATGCAACCAGCGGGGCGACGTTGTTGTTATTCATCAATAATCCCGTGCGTTAGGACACATCGACTGCATACAATTCAGGAATGCCCGCTAAGACCCATATTCCCTCTCACGATAAGCGGTTGGTAACCAACGTTACTTCCCGGCGCCTGGGCTGGCGGCGGTTGTGGACACCGATGGCGTTGTGGGCGTTTGCGTTGCTGCTCGGCTCGGTGCTGCTGACCACAGCCGCGACCGTGACCATCGGCTGGATGGCCACCGAACCCACCACTCGGCATCTCTGGTATCTGGCGGCAACCGTACTCGGTGGGGCGCTGGCGGGCTATTTTGGCCAATTCGTATGGAATGCCGTGGTGCAGCGCGCCGAGGGGCGGCTGCGGGCCGACCTGCTGACGGCGGCACTTGAACAACCGGTGAAGGTACTCACCGAACAGCCCTCGGGGGAGATTCTCGACCGGGTGGATGATGACACCGATGCACTCGGCTACACCATCCGCTGGGTGATGTGGCAGGTGGCGAGGGTGCTGCTGGCGACGCCGCTGTTGGTGGTGGTCGCCGGAATCACCTGGTGGCCCGCCTGGATCGTCTTCCCCGCGCTGCTGACCGTACTGGTCCTGATTACTCGCCCACTGCTCGGCGAGATCGTCCGTCGCAAGGTAGCCGAGGAGGAGGCATGGTCAGCCCACGCCGCCGTCTTCGAGGAGGCGGTCTCCGCCCGCGATGACTTACGCACCTCGCTGGGTCAGCCCTTCGCCGTGCGGCGCCTGGCCGAACTAAGCGCAGCCATCCACCAAAGGGTCAAGGATTTGCTCGGCGTCGAAATCCGCTTGATGGCTCGCACTCGGGTGCTGCTGCTCGGCCTGCTCGCTGGCGTCACTATTGTCGGCGCCGCCATCACCTCCGGTGGTGGATTAGACATTGCGCAACTCATCACGCTGTCCCTGGTCACCGCCAACGTGGTAGCCATCGCCCAGGATCTCACCGATCACCTGCCCGGTATTCAAGAGGGCATCGGTGCCCTCACTCGAATCCGCGCCCTGTTGGATGCGCCAGCAGACCCGATAGGTGGCGAGGCGGTGCCGACCGGGGCAATCGACATCGAAGTGCATCACCTGGACTTCACCTTCGACGATGGCCAGGGGGAGTTCGCCCTGCGCGATGTGACGCTGGCGGTGCCAGCCGGGCAGGTCATCGCCCTGGTGGGCCGTTCGGGTTCTGGTAAGACAACCCTGGCCTCGATGCTGACCCGAGCGGTGGAGCCGCCGAACGGATCGATCCGCCTGGGCGGGATCGATGTGCGCGACCTTGACCTGCATGCCCTGCGAAACGCCGTGGGCATCGTGACCCAGCGCACGGAACTGCTGGCGGGCACGCTGCGGCAGAACGTGACCCTCTTCGCCGAGGTGGCCCCCGGCACGGTGGAGCGGGCCATCGCCGAACTGGGCCTGACCGAATGGGTGGCGGGTCTGCCCGATGGGCTGGAGACCCTGCTCGGCGCGGGTGGCACCAATCTCTCGGCGGGGGAGGAACAACTCGTCGCCTTCACACGGCTGCTCGTGCGCGACGTGCAGGTGGTGGTGCTTGACGAGGCCACCGCTCGCATGGATCCGCTAACCGAGGCGCGGGTGGTCGCCGCCGCGCAACGGCTGCTTAACGGGCGTACGGGCGTGCTGGTGGCACACCGCTTAAGCACTATTGAACGTGCCGACCTAGTGGCGGTACTTGACCACGGGCGGGTATCTCAGTTTGGTCCCCGTACCGAGTTGGCAACTCAGGTGGGTCCGTACCGCACCCTGCTTGATGCGGCAGCGGTGACGGGCAGCCTAGATGATGAGGCAGACGAGCCAGAGGTAGAAGCCGACGAGACTCTGGCGACCCCAGAATCAGCTGAGGTTGGCACCAAGCGGCGCCAGGGCGAGATCATCGAACGTCGGGCGCCACATCAAGGTGCGGGTCTGCTGCGGGCGGTGGCTCGGGCGCTCGGCGCCAATCCGCTTTGGGGTCTGCTCGGGACGACGGCCTTCACCATCTCGATGGTGCTTGCCCCGGCTGGCCCACTGGTCGGCTTCTTCTGGGCGCGCACCATCGTCAACATCGAGGCCGGAACCCCGGTGTTCTGGCTGCTGTTGGGTATGTCCGCAGCCTTGGCGGGTTCGGTCGTCACGGTGCTTTACGGCGTCTGGGGCGGAAGTCAATGGTGGAACCAGAACAACCTGCGCGTGCGCATGGCGGTATTGCGCGGCCAAACCGAGCAGCGCCGCCTGCCCGCTACGCCACCTGGCGAGGTGGTCGCCCGAGCAATGGATTCCGAGAGGCTGCTCGGATACGCCTACAGTTGCATCGACCTGCTGAGCGGATTTGTGGTGGTGGGCATAACCACCCTGCTGGGCGGCTCGTGGCTGGTTGGCGCTGTGCTGCTGGTGATCCTGGTGGCTTCGGCCGCCGCCTCCGTCCTCGGGCGCCCCATCGCTGGGCGGTCGGCCAAGGCCGCCGCCGATGCACGGGCCAACTTCGGCCGAGTGCTGGTCTCGGCGGTGACCGCCGCTCGCACGGTGAAGCTCTCGGCGCGCACCGAGCAGGTTCACGCTCACCTAATGACGGTAGATCAGCGGCGCATCAAGGCATCGGTGTTCGAGCATCGAGTGCGGGCGCTGCTCGGCGGCGCGACCAACATCCTGTGCAGCCTGGGCGCCGTACTCGCCTGGTTCCTGCTATATCAGGGCACCTGGAACCTGACCACCACGCTATTGGTATCCACCACGCTGGGAGGCTTCGGCTACTTCGGCTACGTGGCTGGCGCGGTAATCACCGAGGCGCCGGGGGCACGGGCCTGGCAGCGAGCCGCCCAGGAACTCACCGACGGCGCCGACCTATTCGCCTTGCCCAACGGGGTGTCGCTGGTGACCGGTGCGGCGCCAGCGCCTACGGCCACTCCATGCGACCACCTAGAGCAGCTAGAGCTGCGCAACCTGACGGTGGCCTTCGACGACGATGGGACGATTGGTGTCTCCAACGTAACGCTCACAGTGCGACGCGGGGAGCTGGTGCTGCTGGCGGGACAGGTAGGAAGCGGCAAGTCGGCGCTGCTGGCAACCCTCGCCGGGCTGATGTCATACACGGGTGAGGTGCGGTGGAATGGCACGCCGGTTGCCGACCCCGAAGCCTTCCTGCGACCGGGCCAGGTGGCGTATGTGGCCCAAGTGCCGCAGGTGCTATCCGGGACATTCGCCGAGAACATCGCTCTGGATCACGTTGATCGGGATCTGAGTAGACCGATTCGTGACGCTCGGCTAGAAGCCGATGTGGCCGAGGCCGGTGGCCTAGAGACGCGGGTGGGACATCGCGGGGCGAAGCTCTCCGGCGGGCAGGTGCAGCGCCTAGCGCTGGCCCGGGCACTAGCCGCAGACGCCGAGCTGCTGGTGGCCGACGATGTGTCGTCGGCCCTGGACGCGATCACCGAGGTAGAGCTTTGGGAAACGCTTCGCGCGCGGGGCACCACCGTGATCGGCTCAACCTCCAAGACCGCCGCCCTATCCCGCGCAGATCGCGTAGTGGTGCTGGCAGAAGGCGAGATCGCAGCCATTGGCCCCTGGGCCGAATTATCCGGGCAATGGGGACACCTGGCCGGATAACAGACCAGAGTCGCTTCGGTCAGCATTGGCGCAGCCAGAACTTTGCCACCGTTTGGTGACGTTATCTTGCAACAAGAGAAAAAAGTTGAGGAGATTCTGTGTTTTTCGCGCGATGATACGTGTCAGAGCAAGCGCTGTGCGCCAAGTTACGCGACATGTTTCTCTCTTCAGGCAGCGCTTCGTCATCGCGGGTTGTGAAATGGTTGTTGATGGCAAGTGCTGCTGAGCGCAGTGAATTAGAAGGGTAAGCAGTGGAAGACACCCCCGTGGTTTTGGTATCGGAAAGTCAGAGGCGCCGTAGGGCGCTGCTCTGGCTGGCTGGCGTCACCGCCGTGACGGTCGCCCTGGCGGGCGGCAGCACCTTCGCCCTGTGGTCGGCGAGCAGTGCTTCCCTGGCCGCCGGACGTATCTCAGGCGGGGACCTAGACATTCAAGTGCTGGGTGAACGCACCTTCTGGGACGTCTCATTTGACCGCGCAGACGGAATGGAGCGCATCATCTCGGGTGAGCCGTATTGGTGGTATCGGGATTGGTGGGGAGACAACGTTCTTCGCGGCCACCAGATCGACACCGCCGATTGGCGACTCATCCCCGGCGATGAGGTAGCAATGGTCCTGCCCGTAGAGATAACACTTTCGGGCGACAACATGCTCGCCTACGTGACCGTTGACATCGGTGATTACGAGTTCGACACGGACTTCCTGGAACTCTGGCTCCGTATCTATCAGGTGACGCGACCAGATTGGTCGGAAGACGCTTCAGATGTGGACCAGGGGGATCTTGACTGGTGGATGTTCATGTATCCCGACGTGACCTATCGGCAGCTCCCCATCCGAGGCATCAGTAGCCCCTATGGCTGGTGGCTTCAGGAGGTGTTCATGGAGATTCCACTATCGATGGTTGGTGACCTGCCGGTGATGTTCCTGACGCCCTGGGGCGTAGGGACGCCACCAACCTGGCTGGAGACCACGGTGGGGCGGTATGACGTGGTCAGGGTCATCTATGAGTGTGACCCCTACGAAACCGAGAATTGTTGGCAGTCCAGAAACCTGTTCAGATGGGAACTGGGCTGTGACGACGCCATGATGGATTGGTACTGGGATCCCGAGACCGAAGACTGGGGGATCAGAACAGGTTTGTTCGTCAGAGATGGCGACTGGGGGAATGTACAGGTGCCGACTCACTGCATAGACCCCTTCCGAAACCAGTTTTACTTCGTGATTCATGCCCGAAGCCTGCCCTTGGCCAAGCGCGGGCAAAATTGCGAGGAAGATCACACCGGAACCCGGTGTACCAACGACTACGATTACTGGGAAAATGTACGTCGTGGAGTTTCTGGCTGGTGGAATCACTGGCAGTACAATGAAGAAGCGAACGAATGGTTGCCCCCGGCGACTATCGGCCGAGATTACACTAACGCTCTTTCCTTGCTGCCGGATATCAACATTACGGTACAACAGATTCGGGTTAACCCGCCTATTAACTTCTCTCTCTTTGGCGAGTAATCCGCCCTAGCCCACGGAGGCGAGCAGAAGAGCGCGAGCATCGGCGGCGGTGACCACCGATCCAGTTACCAGCACACCCATGCTGACGCCTTCTGCATTTTGTGCCGCTGCCGCTTCTATGGCCGCCTCAAGCGCCACCGTGAGTGAATCCACTAGATGAAGCCGCTCTGCACCATAGCTGTTTAGGGCAAGGGTGCGCAGATCATCCGGCGGCAGGGAACGCTCCGAGGAGTTGCGGGTCAACACCACCTCAGCTAATACCGGTTCCAAGGCGGCGAGAATACCGGCGGCGTCCTTATCGGCCATCACGCTAACCACGCCGATAAAGCGCAGCGAGGGGAACGACTCTCGGAGGGCGGCGGTCAGCGCGGCAATTCCATGCGGGTTGTGGGCCACATCCACCAGTACCGGCGGTGCGGTACGCATCAGCTCCAGCCGCCCCGGGGAAGTCGCGGCGGCGAATCCCTTAGCCACTACGGCAGCATCGAGGGCCTTGCCCTCGCCGCCTAGTAGCGCCTCGACGGCACCCAACGCCAGCAGCGCGTTGTGTCCCATGTGTTCGCCAGGTAGAGGCAAGAAAATGCCGGGGTAGCAGCCCGTCGTAGTGCGTAGGTCTATCACCTGCCCGTCGGCAGTTAGCTTTCGCGAGATCAGCTCCAGTTCAACGCCCTCGCGTACCAAGCAGGCCCCGACCTCGCTCGCTCGCTGGGCCAAAGCGGTGGCCGCGTCGGCGGGCTGCTGGGAGATCACGGCGGTGGCACCGGGCTTGATGATCCCCGCTTTAGTGCGCGCAATCTTGGCGGTGGTGTTCCCAAGCCATTCCATGTGGTCCAGATCGATGGGGGTGACCACCGCCACCTCGCCGTCGGCCACGTTGGTGGCATCCCACTGGCCCCCCATGCCCACCTCAATCACGGCGACATCTACGGGAGCCTCGGCGAAGGCGACAAACGCCAGGAGAGTCAGCACCTCAAAGAAGCTCAGCCGCTGCTCGCCCGCCTGAGCGAACTCCCGGTCCGTGGCCTCGATACAAGGCGCGGCACGCCGGTAGGCCGCCATGAACTGGGTGGCAGACAGGGGCGTCCCCTCCACTTGGATTCGCTCGGTCACCGAGGTTAGGTGCGGTGAGGTAAACAGCCCCGTGCGCAGGCCATGCGCGCGCACCAGCGATTCGACCATACGGGCCGTGCTGGTCTTGCCATTAGTGCCGGTTAGGTGCACTACCCGGAAGGCGTGCTGCGGATTGCCCAACAGCTCGGCGGCTCGCCGCACTCGTTCCACCGAAGGAATGGTCGATGGGCCAGGAACGCGGCCAGTGATTTCGGCGAGTATCTCGGCCAGCGCGGCCTGGTCAGTTTCGCAATTCGTCACACTCGTCAGTCTACTGTCGCCGCCCTCTCCGGCGCAGTAGGGGCACCTGGCCGGGTAGGAGAAACGGCCCCCGCAACGCTGCGGGAGCCGTTTTCCGGTGTTACGCGATTACTTGGCGGTCAAGCCAGCCATCGTGATGTAGTTGAATGGCTGGTTGAAGTGCGGCATGAAGAAGATGTCCACCAGCGGCAGTTCGTTGATGGTCACGCCCTTGGCGATGGCCAGCGAGAACAGGTGAATCCCCAAGGACACGTCTCGGTGCGAGGCCAGCTGTGCGCCGATGATGCGGCGGGATTCGTTGTCGTAGACCACGCGCAGCTTGACCGTGTCATTGTCGGCCATGAACGCCGGCTTTTGTAGGTCTTCGACATCGCTAAAGCCCACATCGATGCCCTTTTCTTTGGCCTTCTCGACCGTCAGGCCGGTGGAGAACATCTTGTAGTCCCAGATGCAGATGCCGTTGGAGCCTTGCACCCCGGCCGATTGCAGCGGCGTGCCGCCAGCGTTGTGACCGGCGACGATGCCCGAGCGCACCGCGTTGGTGGCTAGCGCGATGTAGTCGGTGGCTCCGGTTGCGTTGTTGTACACGGTGGCACAGTCACCCGCCGCGAATACCTCGGGGCGGGAGGTCTGCTGATTCAAGTTCACCTTGAACGCGCCACCCTCGCCCAGTTCAAGCAGGCCGTTGGCCAGTTCGGTGTTGGGGCGGAAGCCCACCGAAAGCACAACCATCTCCACATTGAACTCGCCCTTGTCGGTGACAATGGCGCGCACGCGGCCTTCCTCGTCGCCCTTGATCTCCAGCAATTGCTCGCCGTAGTGCAGGTCCACGCCGCCGCCGCGCAGCGCCGCGTCAATGCCCGAGGTGAAATCCTTGTCAAAGTAGCCGGTTAGGCTCTGCCCCTGCACCTCGACGAGCATCGTGTTGCGGCCCCGACGCTTGGCAGCCTCGGCCATCTCCACGCCGATGTAACCGGCGCCGATCACGGCTACGGACTTAATGCGGGCGTCGCTCAGCTTTCGGTCGATCACCTGACCATCGTTGTAGGTCTTGACGAAGTGCACGCCATCAAGGTCGGTGCCGGGAATTGGCGGAGTGATCGGGCTTGAACCCGTAGCGAAGATCAGCGTGTCGTAGGTTTCTTCGATGACGCGACCTTCAATGGTGCGGGCGGTGACCACGCGGCGATCAAAATCGACGCCGGTGACGGTGGTCTGCATGTTCACCTGCGCTCCCTGGCTTTCGAGGGCTTCCTTCGACGAGTAGAACAGGCCGTCGGTGCCCGCAATCTGCTTGCCGATGTACAGCGCGGTGCCGCAGCCCAGGTACGAGGTGCGCTCGTTCGGATCGAAGATGACCACCTCGTGGCCGGGATAGTTGCCTAGCAGAGTGTTGGCGGCGGCAGTGCCCGCGTGGTTGACGCCGATGATGATGGTCTTGGCCATGTGAACTCCCTTGTGTGAAAGTGGATAGCAGGCTGAAGCTTACGCGCCTGAAGGTTTACGCGACGCTCCATGCGACGAAACGCGACTGGCGCACATCACTGGGGCCGTCACTGCCCGAAGATTGACCGGTCCACTTCCCACCATGCCCAAGAAAGGCTCCTGCGTGTCCAGCGAAACTCACGTTAGCAAACCGACTGGCTCCTGGTTCGAGCGGTTCTTCCGTCTCAAGGAGAACAACACCAACATCCGCACCGAGGTGATGGCCGGTGTCACCACCTTCTTTGCCACCGCCTTTACCATTTTGTCCATCCCCGGCATGATCGCCGGGGCCGCCCCCGATACCTTCGGACCCGTCGATACCCGCCTGGTCAGCGCCATCTTCATCGGCGCCACCCTGGCCGCCGCCTTCGGCACCTTCCTGAAGGCGTTCTACGCCAAGATTCCGTTCGTGCAGGCACCCGGCATGGGCATCGGCTCATACTTCGCGGTCACCGTGATGCCCGCGATGGCGTTGCTCGCGGCGGACGGTCGCGAACTAAGTCGCGCTCAGGCATACCAGATGGGTCTGGTGCTGGTGCTCATCGCCGGTGTGCTGTTCTTCCTTACCTCGTTTTGGGGCATCCGCGCCAAGATCATCGAGGGTATCCCCGCCAACATCAAGATCGCGATGGGTTCGGGCATCGGCCTGTTCATCACGTTCCTAGGCTTGCGTCAGGCGGGTATTGCTCGCCCTGCCGGTGGCACTTTCGTTACCCTGGTGAACTTCTCCAACTGGGAGGCGGACGCCGGCGGCGTGATTTGGGCGCGGGGCGCCGTCCTGGCCATCGTTGGTCTACTGATTATCGCTGCCTTGTCTGCGTGGAAGATCAAGGGCGCCATCCTGATCGGCATCGTCATCACGGCAGTCGCGGCCCATGTCACCGGCCATGCTGCTCGGCCCTATGGCGGCTTCAACATGGGGGAGCAGTGGGGCGACTTCTTCGAGCTGTCGTTCTTCCGCTTCGACTTCGGTGGCCTGTTCGCCGGTGGCGTCACGGGCGCCACCATCTCCACCCTTGTCGGCATGGTGCTGGTGTTCACCCTGGTGAATATGCTCGACGCTCTTGGCACCATCTTCGGCATCTCACACGCTGCGGGCATGGTGAACGAGGAGGGCGAGGTAAACCGGATGGAACAGGGTCTGACCGCCGACGCCGTCGGCACCGTCGCCTCCGGCGTGTTTGGCACCTCATCTACCACCACCGTCGTCTCGTCGGCCTCCGGCATCGGCGAGGGTGGCCGCACGGGCCTGACCTCGCTGACCACGGGTGTGCTGTTCGTGGTCGCGCTGCTTCTGGCACCGTTCGTGCCGTGGATTCCCGTTGTCGCCACGGCCCCGGCGCTGATCTTTGTGGGCTGCCTGATGATGGCCAACATCAAGAATGTCGATTTCACCTCGGACATTACCGAGGGCATCCCCGCATTCCTCACCATCGCGTTGATGCCGCTGACCTTCTCGATTGCCAACGGTATCGCCTTCGGGCTGGCCTCGTACATCGTGCTGAAGCTCGCCACCGGCAAGTGGCGGCAGATCAGCTGGGTGTCCGTAATCATCGCCGCCCTATTCATCGCCCAGTTCGTGCTGGTGTAGGCCACGGCCGGGCTTCGCGTGCTGTTCGGTGCGCGAAGCCCGGCTTTTTGGCATCATGGCCCCATGACAAAGCGAGTGCTGTGCGTGTTGATGGCTCTGCTGGGTGCGATTGCGTTCGCCGGTTGCGGCGGTTCCGACGACGCGGTTGTGCTGGTGGATGTTCGTACCCCCGAGGAGTTCACCGAGGCGCACCTAGCGGGCGCCATCAATGTGAACTGGCAAGATGTCGAGGGCTTCGCCCGATGGGCCGCAGCGCAGAACCCAGCCGATGAGTTCGTGCTCTACTGCCGCACCGGCAACCGCGCCGAGGAGGCGTTGACCTTCTTGGCTTCCCTTGGCTTTGAACACGTCACCAACGTTGGTTCCCTGGAGAGCGCAGCCCTCTACACCGGCCACAACATCGTGCCGTAAGGCAGCCCCGCGCAGCCGCAGAACATATGAGGAAAGCGCGCGGCATCATCTTGATACCACAGGTAACGTTTGCTCTGCTGTAGTTAATTTGCGCTCCTCGTAGCAACCCATCGGTTGCTGTGATCTAATTAAGCATGATCGAACGCAGCAACCTTCGGGGTCGTTCTAGCCGGAGTGCGCTCTACGCGCGCTTGGACGAGGCGATGACTGACTTGCGAATCCGGCTGGGTGGCTTGCCATCACCGGATCGCGCACAGGCGATCTGGGATGACATCTGGGTACACGAGGCGCACTCATCAACCGCGATTGAGGGAAACACATTGGTGCTACGCGAGGTGGCGGAGTTGCTTGTGGAGGGCAGAGCCGTCGGTGCCAAGCCGCTTGCCGAGTACCTAGAGGTACAGGGTTATGGCGAGGCAGCTCGTTGGGTGTATCGCCAAGCGATCACCCCGAGGCTGGATGGTGAAGATCTAATCTCGCTGACAGAGGTTCGCTATGTTCACGAAATGGCCATGTCAAAGGTTTGGTCAGTGGCGCCGCACTCGGACGCATTTGAGCAGGAGCGACCCGGTTCCTTCCGCCGTCATGACATTCGTGCTTTTCCCGGTGGGATGAAGCCGCCATCCCATGCCCTGGTGGACGCGAAAATGCGCGATTGGCTTGATGAAGCCAACGCCATCCGGGAGGCTTCTGGACATCTAATTGAGGCGCTAGCTGACATACACGCAAGCTTCGAGCGAGTCCATCCCTTCATTGATGGCAATGGTCGCACCGGGCGACTGTTGGTGAACCTTATTCTGGTGAGGCTCGGCTACGCGCCAGCGATCATTCAAAAACGCGAACGCACACAATACCTAGCCGCATTACGTAAGGCGGATAGCGAAAAGGTTGGTCCACTCGCCGAGATTTTGACTCGCGCGGTGCTTGACAATATCAACCGATTTGTCATTCCGGCGATTGCCACGCATGACGCGCTCGTGCCATTGCCTTCTCTCGCCACGCCTGAAGTTAGTCACATTGCGCTAGTCAACGCCGCTCGGCGGGGTCGTCTGCGTGCCCAGCGCGATCACTCGGGGCAATGGCAGTCAACTCGTGAATGGGTAGACGCTTACCTAGTCTCGCGCTACCGGGCGTAAATGGAGCATCGATGGCGTTGTCTCACGGTGGAGGCGGTCAGGCGCGCCGTTCGATGTTGGGATGAGGCGCCGTGATAGACATGTGTAGGTGGGGTTACGTGTTTCGTATCGGCTGCCGGGTGGGCGAGCCAGGAATCGTTGCTTTCGACGTCGGGTTACCGGGTTTTGCCTGGGCGGCGTGCTGTTGACAGGCGGGGCTGTTGCGTTCGTTGCGCATGATGGTGAGCAGTTTGACTTCGCCGGGCTTTGGGATCGGGCGATTGGGTTTATCACGGGAATGGCCCACCAGCGAAGGCGGACGTAGTGACGGTATCTCGGGTGATCGACGGTGACACCATAGAGGTGCTGCGAGACGGTGAGACCGTGCGCGTGGAGCGTCCGGTTAGCGGTGTAACTGGCCACTTTGGTTAGTGTTCTTCGGCTGCTGGTGCGCGTAAGGGGTGCAGTCGTGGCGGTGATCTCCACCGATCCGGAGCTGGACAGCGCGATCATCTTGGGCGGCGATGAGAGAATCCAGGCTTTTGACCGCTCTGCGGGGTGGTTCTGTGAGTATCTGCGGTCAATATGTCCTGTTGGTCCGCTAGTCGTTGTTAGGCTCGTGGGTGTGATCGACCAACAAGGGTCGGCAGGTTCTGAACAAAGGAGTGCCTGGAATGTCTGGGATCGTCAGCAATCACGCGTCGGTGTTGTCGCGGTGTGGGGCGTTAGCGGGTCGGCTCGCGGGTGATCGACAGGCATGCGCTCAGTTTCGGCCTTCGGTTCGGGGGTCGTTGGCTGCGGTTGATGGTGTCGCGCGCACCGAGGTTGAACGGCTTTATGGTGAGGTTGGTGAAGTGATGGCCGCGACTGTGCAGGTCATGAGTGGCCTGTCTGGTTTCTTGCGGGTTGCGGCCGGGCGGATTGCTGAGGTAGATGCGGCTGCGGCCGGAAGTAACGTCGCTACTGGGGGAGGTTCGTGATGAGTCTGCAAGGGTACACGGGGCCGCCTGCTAAGCGGTACCTATCTCGCTGTGAGGAGGCGATGGGTCATGCGCATCGTGAGATTGCGTGGGCCTCGACCTTCGCTCCTGGAGTGCAACCAGCTCGACAGTTGCCATTACCGTATCTGGCGGCAGCGGCGAATGTTCGGCCCTCTGGTGTTGCTCGGGGTGTGGGCGCTTCGACTCATGTGGTTGTTGATCGGGATGCGCTCGTGGCTGTCCGCACCAAGACCAGAGCATTTGTTTCGAGCGTTCTTCCCAGGGTGCAGGCCGGGTTACGTGAGTGCGACTCCATCGTGCAGACCGACTTGCGGTTGCCGCAGGCGTCGGCTGGAGTGCAGTTCGTCACTGCTCGGCTGCGGCAGTTGTTGCCGCAGTACACGCGGATGGTTCAGGACTCAGATCGGCTGGTAGGTGACTACACCCGGACAATGTTGACCATCGGGGGTGCGGGAGAGTCGATGGCGTTGGTTCACTCTCAGGCTGAGGGGGTGCGGTTGGAAACTGAGCGGGTGATGCGTAGGCAGTTGAGTGAGGTGCAGGATTACGCTGGGAATCTTCGCAATCGGGCAGGCAGGGTAACCGGTGATGCCACAGTGTTGCAACGCTCAACTACCACTCCTAACACAACAACTGCGGCCGGGGGCCGGGAAACGGTGGCCCAGCAGATAGACCGGCTAACTGGGCAGGCGGCGAATATGCGTACCGCTGCGGGTCGGATGGACAACCTTGCTTCCGATCTGACCGATGCGATCCGGAAAAGCAACCGCATCTTCGCTGAAGACGCAGAAGAGGTAGCCGGACGCGACCGGCAATATGGCAATCAGGCCCGCCGCTTAGCCGACCTGATGGAGAGCTTCCGCAAGCAGATCATCGCTATCGGTCAGTCCTTCAACCCAGATGGCTCCTTTAATTTCGGGCCTTTGTTGAGCCTGGACAATTGGAATGCTATCCGCCGTGACCTGAAGCCCGATCAACTCGCCAACCTTCTAGCCGCGCTTGGCGATCATGCACAGGTTCGCTCCTTGTGGGACACCCTTAGCCCCGCTCAACGTGAAGCCCTGGTTAACGCCACCCCGGCCATCATCGGTAACCTCGATGGCATTCCGTTTGGGTATCGCGCTCAAGCTAACGTTATCAACATGGAGAACTCGCTTCGGTACATTGAAGAATTCTTGGCCGAGATGGGCTTTAAGCTCGATGAGCTAGGCAACTTGTCGGGTAGTCTTACGTTGCCGCAAGAAATTGACCCGAACAACCCCTTCCCCTGGGAGACGAGACCGCCTAGCCCCCTGGCTGGCTGGCCACCAAGCATCTTGGCAGACATGCATAGCACCATCACAAGCTTGCTGACCACACCTGTCACCCGGTTCGATCAAAATGGCGTCGAGGTGCCGGGAACGGGGTTACATGTGGTGGCCTTCGATCTGGAGAGTAGCTCGATTATCACCTACCACGGCATGTTCGATCCGGCGACCGGGGATATCCCTTCCTGGGTGACTCATATCGGGGTAGACATTCCGGGCACCGGCACAAGCATTCGTTCCTTCCTGGATGCGGGTGAAGGCAGGCTTGGTGGGGCTGCCGGGTTCGCTCAGAACATATATGAAGCCGCGAATGAGAGACGGCTTGGCCAGGAGGTGGGTGGTTCTACCGCGATGTTTAGCTTTGGTGATGGGCGGTTCCCGCAATGTGTACTTACGGATTCTCCTCGTCGCCAGTTTTCTGATAATTTGGCTGGCAATTTGGTCAGTTTTTCTTCGCTGCTTAAACACGGGTCGCCCGGTGCCGAGGTGCGGTTCTCTGCTCATTCCTATGGGACGGCGGTGCTGGGCACCGCACAGCTCGGTGCCGATGGCAGGCCCGCGCTGTTCGGGCATGGCTTCATGTATATCGCCGGGGCCGGGCTAGGCCGGGATGTGACCTCGACTCAAGACTTCCCTAACACTGCGGATGCTCCACACTTTGACACGACATCCGGAACCGATTTCATTAACCTCTTTCAGTGGTTCCACGGCCCCGCAACCAGAAACGACGCAAATATCTGCCAACTAGACCCCGGCAACTTCTACAACGAGCGTGGCGAGGCAACCGGGTCCGTGTCCTCCTTCCCCTTGATCGATGGCTCACACTCATCGGTTCGAAACCCGAACACTAGCGCCTTTAATCAATACGTGCAGTTCTTCAATGGCGAACTTGACTGGCGATGGCAAGCCTGTGTCGATGGGCAGCTCCCACCGCGCCCATCAGGCCGGAGGTGATGATGTGAGTGGGGTTAGCGGTAGTGGGCAGGGTGCTGGGCGGTGGTTTGGTGTGCGCTATCGTTGGTGGTTTGGGTTGGGGGTGGTGTTGGTTGTTGCGGTTGTGCGGGGGTTGGTTCAGTCTCCGTCGCCGCCGGGGATACCAGTTGCTGATTTTCAGACTCGGGCGGAAGAGTTTGGC